>CAZZMK010000172.1:0-7023 GCA_964655185.1 uncultured Nitrospirales bacterium
CGCAGGATACACGATGATGTGCAAGTTTGCGAACCTCCGTGAGAGCACCTTCCATATATCGCGAATGGCAGCGCCTGGTGGGGATGTAACTATACCCATCTTTCTGGGGAGAAAAGGCAACGGCTTTTTGCGTGCCTCATCAAATAACCCCTCTTCAGCAAGTTTCTTTTTCAATTGTTCATAAGCAATTTGTAGTGCTCCCATCCCCCTTGGTTCGATATCCTCTGCAACAATTTGATAAGTGCCCCGCTTATTGTATAAGGTTATCAAGCCATAAACAATAACTTCCATCCCATTTTCTGGACGAAACTTGAGTGTTGAGAGCCGACCTGAAAACATCACAGCAGAAACTTCCGCATCCTCATCTTTAAGAGTAAAGTAAGCATGCCCAGACGTATTTACCTTCCAATTCGAAATCTCACCAGTTACCCAAATATAACCGATAGAGTTTTCCAGAAGATTTTTTACCGCCTCATTCAGTTCCGAAACTTTCCAGATTCGGACCCCGAGTTTTGCAAGGTCTATGCCCATAAAATATTTTACCTTAAGAGAATCCTTTTTAAGTTGTATATGAAAATAAATTATAATCTTTTTTATGTATATAAAGAAATTGCGAGGTAATATTAAGTTGATGCATTATCTTAATAAATTTGATAGTTATAAAAAAGTGCGTGCTACTTCACTTCCCATAGTTCTGATTGTGCTATTTTTTTCGTTAGTATCGAATCTGTCTTGCAGACCTAAGGAAACACCCCCACCTCCTCCGCTCCATACAAAAGAAGAATTTTTATCGCAGATTCGACAAATTCTTGAACCACTTAGGCAATATGTCCCTTTTAATTCTCAACAAACTAAACCGGGACTCCCCGAGGCTGTGCGATTAAAAGTATTAGGAGACTTATTCAATTTTCTGCAACAGTATGGAAATATTCCTGAAGCAAACGAAGCATGCAAAGAGATGGCACAAGAAGTGGCTCAATGGGCAAGATTGGCAAAAGACCAAAATAAATGGATTCTTGCTCTTGCCTGCATAGATGTGTTTGAAATGTTAGGAGCAAAGAGCCATACATTGCAAAGAATAAAAGAGAGAGGCGAAAGATATATTTCTCAACCTAAAGTGGTAGTGAGAGGCTTCTTGGAAGATAAAGAAACTAAAACACTTAGTATATTCATCGAACTCGTAGACAGAAGAACTGGACAAGTAAAAAAAGTAGTAGCCCGCCCCGGCGAAGAAATCGATGGTATAAGAATAATCGACATACCATTCAAAAACACCGTGCGATTCGAGTACATACCCATTGAAGGACTATATTTCGATGTGCAGGGACCTAACTTTTAGTAAATTCAGTTTGGCCCACTTGAATTGATTTAAGTTTTAACTTAAATGATGATAAAATATTAGCGATTTTGTCCATAGTGATTGTCAATGTCGGCTTAGATTCAGAGGAAAGTGAAGAAACATCAAAGAATAAAGTTTTATACTTTAAGAGGGAAGCAAATCCATCTATTTTTACTTTTTTTGAAACAAAAATTAGACTTTTGTGTCAAAATTAGCACTTTTATATTAATTTGTGGTTTATCTACTACTTATCGATTTGACTGGAAGTTGTATTAAGTAATAAAATTTTTATCTAACGAACGGTAAGTAAGATAATTCTATTTGACAATGAATGGGTAAAAGTAGTATTTTACATTCCATAAAATCTGTAATAGATAATCGGAACGGCTTGATTTTATTTTTGCATAATAGCACCAAATTAGTATTAACAATAGGTGGATTTTTATTATGGCAAGGCACATAATTAAGAAAGGATTGGACATCCCGATAGCGGGCGAACCTGAGGATGTAATTGATTCAAGTAAAGTCGTAAAGCGTGTGGCTATTATGGCTGAAGATTATGTAGGGATGCGGCCTACATTTAAGGTGAATGTTGGGGATAGGGTTAAGCGTGGTCAGGTTATCTTCGAAAATAAAAAGTTGCCGGGTGTTGTGCATACAAGTTTCGCAAGTGGAGTAGTAAAGGCAGTCAACAGGGGTGAACGGCGTGCTTTGCAAAGTGTTGTAATTGAAATTGAGGAAGATGAAGTTTCAGGAAAGCCATCTGCAAAAGACCAAGTTCAGTTTGCGAATTATAAGTCAAAGAAAGTAGTAGATTTGGCTGATGATGAGATTAGAAGTTTACTAATTGAATCTGGAATGTGGCTTGCATTTCGCACCAGACCTTTTGGCAAGAATCCGATGGTGAATGATGTGCCACATTCTATTTTTGTAACTGCAATGGATACCAATCCCCTTGCTCCGAATGTTGAGAAGTGTGCAAAGGGGCGGGAGGAAGATATTTTACTTGGTTTAGAAGTATTAAAGCGTTTAACCCCGGGCAATGTATTCTTCTGCAAATCCCCTGAGACAAACTTTGGTGTGAAGGAAGATGAAAAGGTTAGGGTGGAGGAATTTGAAGGACCACATCCCAGCGGTTTACCCGGCACGCACATACATTTTCTTGACCCGGTGGATAGAAACAAAAAAGTATGGTATATTGGGATACAGGATGTTATTTCTATTGGGCATCTATTCAGAACAGGGCTTCTCGACCTTCAGAGGCTAATTACACTTGCAGGACCCGGCACGAAGAAGCCACGATATCTCCTTACTCGGATAGGTGCCTCCACTGATGAACTCGTTGCTGGTGAGTTGAATGAAGGTGAGCAAAGGGTTATCAGTGGTTCTGTGTTGTCAGGCAGGACTGCAATGGGTGAGATACTTGGTTATCTCGGTAGATATCATCAGCAGATATCTGTATTAAGGGAAGGTAGAGAGAGGGAGTTTTTAGGGTGGCTCACTCCGGGTAGGAACAAATTTTCCGTGTTGAATCTATTTGCCTCCTCATGGTTTGGCAGGAATAGTTCACGGAAGTTTGAATTTACTACCTCATTGAATGGAAGTCATAGGGCAATAATTCCTATCGGGGTGTATGAGAAGGTAATGCCTCTCGACATTCTACCAACGTTCTTACTTCGTGCAATAGCGGTGGATGATGTTGAGCGGGCAGAGCAATTAGGTTGTTTAGAGTTGGAAGAAGAGGACCTTGCTTTGTGCAGTTTTGTTTGTCCGGGTAAGAATGATTTCGGAGCAATGTTAAGACGAAATCTTGACATTATTGAGAAAGAAGGATAAGTAGGTATGCGTTGGTTGAGAAGTTTATTGGATAAACAGGCGAAACTATTTGAGCCTGGTGGCAAACTTGAATGGCTATACCCATTATGGGAAGCGAACGATACTTTCCTCTACACACCTGGCACGGTTACTAAGTCTGCACCACATATCCGTGACGCAATGGATTTGAAGCGTGTGATGATTACTGTGGTAATTGCCTTGCTCCCTTGTGTAATTATGGCATTATATAACACGGGTTTACAGGCATTTATTGCTATTCAACAGATGGGTTTATCACCGGAGCAGGTTCCTGGCTGGCGTGCAAGTGTTTTAAGGGCAGTTGGGTTAAGTTTTGACCCTGCATGTGTAATTTCGTGTCTAGTATATGGAGCCTTATACTTTTTCCCAGTATACATCGTAACGCTTGCAGTGGGTGGTACCGCCGAAGTCATATTTGCAATTGTGCGTCGACATGAAGTTGCTGAAGGGTTCCTTGTGACGAGTTTGTTGTTCCCGCTGATACTGCCTCCCCAGATACCGTTGTGGCAAGTGGCTCTCGGGATATTATTTGGTGTAGTGATTGGCAAAGAAATTTTCGGTGGTGTGGGAATGAATATACTCAACCCTGCATTAACTGCTCGTGCCTTTTTGTATTTCGCATATCCGGCGCAGATTAGTGGTGATAAGGTGTGGGTAGCGGTTGATGGTTACACAGGTGCTACCTGTCTTTCGGTGGTTAAGAGTACAGGCGTATCAGAATTGCAAAAAGTGGGTATGTTCTCGTTAGACCTCCGAGATGGTGTTACGAGTTGGTTAGAGAGTTTTATCGGTTTGGAGCCGGGGTCAATGGGTGAAACATCAGTAATAGCCTGTATTATTGGTGCTTTGATTCTAATATATACAGGAGTTGGGTCATGGAGGACAATAGTAGGTGTGTTCGTGGGTTCAGGAATTACTGCATTGTTACTTATGTTGTACAGGTCGGAAAGCAACCCTGCATTCCAGACGGGACCATTATGGCACTGGGTAATAGGCGGACTCGCCTTCGGCGGTGTGTTTATGGCTACTGACCCTGTTTCCTCGCCATTTACCGATGTTGGCAAGTGGATTTACGGGCTTTTCATAGGTGCTTTTGTGGTACTTTTCCGTACAGTTAACCCAGCATATCCAGAGGTTACTATGCTTGTAATTCTCTTTGCAAACATATTTGCTCCACTAACTGATTACTTCGTGATGCAAAACAATATTAAGAGGAGATTGGCTCGCCATGCAGCGTGAGGGAAGTATTTATACGGTTATATTTACTACTATTTTGTGTGGTATATGTTCGGTTCTGGTGGCAAGTGCAGCGGTTGGACTTAAAGAACGCCAGATTATGAACAAGATATTAGATAAACAACACAAGATATTGCTTGTCGCAGGGCTCGCGAGTCCCAATGAGAGATTATCTCGCGGTGAAATACAAAACAGGTATAAGCAAAATATTGAAACAAAGTTAGTTAATTTTGATACTGGTGAGTATGAACTGAGCATAGAGCCTGCATCATTCGACCCGCAAAAGGCACTAAAAGACCCAAACCTGAGCAAGTCTGCACCTCCTAATAATGCAGGGATTGTGCAGATGCCTAAATATGGATTTATCTACCTCGTTAAGAAAGGTGGCAAGGTAGAAGAGGTGATTATACCTATTCAGGGGCGTGGTTTGTGGTCAATGTTGTATGGTTTTCTTGCTTTGGATGAAGACCTGAACACAGTTAAAGGGATAATATTCTATGAACATGGTGAAACTCCTGGCTTGGGTGGTGAGATTGAGAATCCCCGGTGGTGTCAATTATGGGTGGGAAGAAAAGTGTACGATGAGAATGGTAATGTTAAGTTATCTGTTATAAAAGGGACTGCAGGACCGCCGGACAATGACCCATACCATGTGGATGGATTATCCGGGGCTACAATGACGAGTCGGAGTGTAACTAATCTTATACAATTCTGGTTAGGTGATTCTGCATATGGGAAATTCTTAAAAAACAAAAAACAACAAGGGAGTTTGTAGTCATGGCAGGCCCGAGTTCGATATTAGGTAAAAAAGAGCGTGAAGCTCTAATAGACCCTTTATTTAACAATAATCCAATAGCGGTGCAAGTTTTGGGAATTTGTTCAGCACTTGCAGTCACCACAAAACTCGATAAGGCTATTGTGATGGCAATAGCCTTAACCCTTGTAACAGGTTTTTCAAGTTTGTCAATCAGTATAATTAGAAATTTAGTGCCCACCAATGTTCGTATTATTATCCAACTCACGATAATTGCCTCGCTGGTGATTATAGCGGACCAGATTTTGAAGGCTTTTGTCCCTACAATAAGTAAGCAGTTGTCGGTGTATGTGGGACTGATAATAACTAATTGTATTGTGATGGGTAGAGCGGAAGCGTATGCACTTCAAAATCCGCCTCTATTGAGTTTTCTCGATGGTATTGGAAATGGGCTCGGATATAGCATGATTTTGGTTATAGTAGGAATTATCAGAGAACTTTTTGGGTCGGGCAAAATTTTGGGATATACGATATTAAAGCCAATAACTGAGGGAGGCTGGTATCAGCCAAATGGACTTATGCTTATGGCACCTGGAGCGCTTTTCATAATTGCTATTCTTATATGGCTACTTCGCACTTGGAAACCTGAATTACAAGAGAAGGAGTAAGTTCTATATGTTAGAGCATTACCTTGGACTATTTATAAAGAGTGCATTTATTGAAAATATGGCATTGGCTTTCTTCTTGGGTATGTGCTCATTTATGGCGGTATCCAGGAGGGTTGAAACTGCTATTGGGTTAGGAACTGCTGTCATATTCGTGTTGGTGCTTGCGGTTGTTGTGAGTAATCTGGTTTATAACTACTTATTAAGAGAAGGTGCATTAGCATGGGCGCATCCATCACTTGCAAATGTTGACCTCAGTTTCTTGAGTTTTCTTGCTTATATTGGCTCCATAGCCGCACTGGTGCAGTTGGTGGAGATGTTCGTTGATAGGTATGCACCACGGCTCTATTCCGCTTTGGGGATATTCCTGCCTCTGATAGCGGTGAATTGCGCTATTTTAGGTGCTGCGCTATTTATGGAACAAAGAGACTATAATTTGGTTGATTCTGTAGTTTTTGCTTTAGGTGCTGGTATAGGATGGGCTCTGGCTATTATAGGAATGGCTTCCATCCGTGAAAAGTTACGGTATAGCAATGTCCCCGCAGGTTTGCGCGGGTTAGGTTTAGCATTCATGCTTACAGGTTTAATGGCATTAGGTTTTCTTGCTTTCTCAGGGATACAACTTTAATGAACAATTTATGCGAGGGTAGAGGAATATAAGTTATGCAGACAGTACTACTGGGAATGCTAATGTTCTCAATCATAGTTTTAACTCTGGCTATACTTTTGATGATTGCCAAGAAGAATTTAGTAGCCTCGGGAACCGTTAAGATAATAATTAACGATGACCCGAACAAAGCCTTAACTGTGCCTGTGGGAGGAACATTACTTGCAACCCTGTCAAATAACAAGATTTTCATCCCCTCTGCGTGTGGTGGAAAAGGTAGTTGTGGTGTGTGTAAAGTCGTAGTAAAAGAAGGTGGTGGTGCATTACTACCTACCGAGCAGACACATATCAATCGGGGGCTGGCTCGAAAGGGATATCGTCTTGCATGCCAGGTCAAAGTAAAACAAGACTTGAAAATAGAATTACCACCTGAAGTGTTTGAAGTTCGTCAATGGCGGTGCAAGGTTAAGTCCAATCGGAATGTAGCCACATTTATTAAAGAGTTGGTATTAGAATTACCGCCAGGCGAAGAAGTCCCTTTCCGTGCGGGCGGTTATATTCAGATTCA
>CAZZMK010000173.1:0-13192 GCA_964655185.1 uncultured Nitrospirales bacterium
TATCCCCCTAGGTCCATCATACTCTCCTAACAGCCACTCATCATCACAATAAATATTTGCAGATACAATACCGCTCCCAACATCAGAAACCTTACAGGAAATTTCTGGGCGACTGATATTAAAAATCATTCCCTCCTTAATAGACGCATCGAAAATTCTCGGAGGCGTATTATCCATAAGCACTGCAAACTCGCCAAATCTTCCTATTTTAGCCAACAATTTACCATCAAGAACCTTAGTATCTATCCTTTGCCACCCTTTTCCTGACCTCCTATAAAAAGATATTCCATCCACTCCTGTTATCTTTTCTGAAAAAGAATATTCCAATTCAATAGGTTCATCTATAGGCATATTGTAAGGCTGTATTGAAAACAAACTTGACAGAACTTGCATTCCTTTAATCTCAGTTGAGTTTTGCGATTCTGACAATATCAACCATAACCAGTGAAACGAACTTTTTGATAACAAATTTATCTTTAAGTTGCCTATATCAATTGGAGGTATTACATCACCTCGCTTCAATGCATATATCTCCCGCTCCCAACTACCTATCTCTGGATGCTTTATCCTGACAATGAATTTGCCACTGCACGATGGCTCCCAGGGAACTTCGAAAACATTATTCATGGTCTTATGAACATTAAGTTGATTGGACAATTTTTTAGTAATGTTAAAAACAGTCACTTCAGGATATTCAGAACTTTTATCCTCCTTTGATAAAACAATCTCAAAAACGACAAAGTTATAAAGATAATGGACATATACACCCGGAGACTTCGCAAAGTCAGTTGAAGATATGCCTACTCCTACATCAGAATTTATCCTGACAGAAAGTTTAGAAACTTTTTTATAAAAATCCTCAACAGATATTTCAAACAAATTTTCTTCTTTAGAAATAGGAAAGAAACCATTTACTGGTAAACAATAGTTTAGGGACATATTATTCTCCCACCGCCACAAAACCCAATAGTTTCTATTTTCCACAAAAGGATAAAAGGCTACTTTCCCCGCGTTATTAGTATCATAATCAAGTTTTGATTGATAAATACCGCAAATCTCTTCATCATCCACTTTCATTGTTATCCGATAAGGTCCCAACTTACACCCACTTGATTCCGAGTCGTAGGTATCTAAACCAAATGCTACCCGACCTTTTGCTCTAACGTTAACTTCCATCGTAGATACCGCAACAGGTATTTCAGTAGGTATATATCTTCCATTCACAGTAGAATTCACATCTCCAGGAACTACAAGCAAAGAACTTATCACAGGCGGATTTACATCTATCCAACCAAACCCAAAATCCTTCGGATTCAGGCAGGTAACCCCACTCCCATCTCTAATTTCAAAATGTAAATGGGGATGTTGAGTACCCGAGTTCCCCGCATATGCAATTATTTGCCCCTTCCTAACTACAAGTTGATTTTTTTCAAGGGATATATCCACACTAAAACTTTTCTTTTTATGTTGAATCTGGTACACATAAGATTGGAAAGGTTCTGCGAAACGGTCAAGATGAGCATAAACACCGATAAAGCCACTATTAAAACTAATATAAATAGCCTTGCCATATCCCCACGGCCCACATCTTATTCGAGTAACATATCCGTCATCCACGGCGTATACAGGTGTGCCAATACTTGCTCTGTAATCAACTCCCATGTGAAATCTACCCTCACGATATTCTCCAAAAGATGATGTCGCATAGAGTTGAGTTTTAAGCGGGGGATGATATTCAGCGTCCGCATAAAATGCTATCATCGAAATTATTGGTATAAATATGAATCTTAACCTGGAAATGACAAAAACTATGTTCATTTCTTTTTACTTGATGAAGGGCTATTTGAAGATTTTGTTTTCGATGAGGATGGCTGAGAAGATGATGATGGCTTATTCTTAGATCCTTCTGAAACTGACTTGGCAGTATTAGATTGTTCTTTTTGTTCTTCTTCTCTCATAAGTTTCTTTAATACTGGGTCCAAAGCAAGGAAAAATTTTACTTTCTCTGAGTCATTCAAATAAGGCCTACAAAATTCATACAAAGCCTCTTCCAGTTTATTATCATAAATGACTTTACGAATTTTCTCTTTTGCCTCCTCCAAAGTAATTTTTTGCTCCGTTTCTTTCTCAAGTACTTTTATCAAATGCCATCCCAATTTACTTCTTATTGGCGCACTAACTTCTCCCACTTGTAAATTAGCCACCGCGTCTACAATGAAAGGTGGTAATGCACTTACGGGCATCCAGCCCATATCTCCGCCCTTATCTTTATCAGGGGCTTCAGACATTGAGCGAGCCACCGCCTCAAAACTCTCGCCTGCACGAATTCTTGCAAGAGCCTTATCTATATCCTTCTTAGCGTTTGCCCAGGCATTTTCATCTGCAGTCTTTGCATTCGGCTTCGGCTGAATAAATATATGTTGCAAATGAACCCTGGTTGGCTTAACAAATAATTGTGGATTCTTCTCATAAAATTCTTTTATCTCTGTATCGGAAACCGTTACCTTCTTTTCGTTTGCAATTGCTTGCTTTACCTTATCCAAAAGCACATTTTTTCGCATCCGCTCTTTAAACGATTCATGCGTGTCACCACGGAGTTTTAGCACATCTTCATAAGTCGGTTCTTGCTTACCTTCAGACTTAAGGACTTCCTTCAATAACTTCACCTGCTCGTCCATTTGCTTTTTCACTTCCTCCTCTGTCGCAGTAAATTTCCTCTTCAAAGCCTCTTGATATAAAATTTCTCTTTCTGCAAGAGTGGTTAAACACTTTATGGCGATACGCACTTTATCAATATCGGAAGGATTTTTGTTACCCGTCATCATCATATATTCAAACAACTCAGTCTTATACCTCGTCAGAAATTCATCTTTGTCTATTGGAGTACCAAGCACAATAGCCACAGGTCCATCTGGAACAGACCTTTCGACTATGTCCATCTTGGAGAGGTCAGGAGCCTGAGCAAATGCCCCAAAAGCAACTAAACTAACCACAACAATAAAATTTAACCTCATATCGCCTTCCTTACTTAACTCTGTTGTGATGTGTCTTGAGTCTGATTTTCCAATCTCTCTTCAGAAACTTGTTTACGTTTCAGTGCTAAAATTCCGTAGTAGCCAAGTATACCTGTAACTCCATACCCCAACACAAACACAAGTGCTGGGTATATCAGAACTGTTCTTAACGAGATTGAAAAGCCATAAACTTGAAGTATAGTTAATACTATAAGCACTAATAATGTTATTAAAAGTGCCACTGTCATCGCTATATTATGCGGATTCAGCCTCACGGTATATTCTTTATTGCTCCGAAATAATGATTTAACTTCCGCAATATCAACTCTCTGATTAGGTCTCTTCTTCCTATGCATATATAAACGAAAACTACCCTATCCTACTTCTACGATTAAATAATACCAAAAACCTAATGATATAAAAGAAATTATGGGAATAATCCTATATCTCTACCTTCAATAACATTGAGAACCGCCTGAATATCTGACGCACTTACCCCATTTCCGTCTACATCTGTAATTGACTCAGATTCTAATCCTAATGCGCCATTCACTACCAAATCTACATCTTCCTCACTCACTACACCATCATTGTTAACATCACCATTGCTGAGTGGCACATCACGCCTTGTTGCTAATCCATCCTCTACTACAACACCGAAAATCCTATAAGGTATATAACCTTCTTTAACACAGACAAGGTCATACTCACCTGGAAGTAGTAGTCTGTGATAATTTCCTACCCGCGGATGCGAAAATACCGGCTGAGCGTTATCTTTCACCAATATTTTAGCCCAAATTGGCTCGCCAGTATTGCGGTCATATACTAATCCTCGCACACCCCTTAACACGCACTCGAGATACGAAAGCATGGATTCGCGATTACTATTCCATATAGACGGAATGAAAGTACCTGAAGGAAATTTGGTATTGAACAGTTCTATTGTCATTTCTATACAGCCAAGGAAGCGATAATTCCAATCTTGCATACCCCCCTTAACAACATACCACGCCGCACCATTTGTTATACCACCTGGGAATTGACTACTACTGTACATAGATGGATTATGAATTGCATACTGTGTCGCTATCCACTTCATAAGTGCATCATCTGGCGTCGGAGCCTCTACACCTGAGGGTCCACCATCATCATCGTAAGGATAATTTACAACTAAAGAGCCCGTGTGAAAATTAGCGGAAAGTGAGAAGTTATGGTCCATAGACCACCGCATAATGTGATATACTTCAGGTTGTCTACCCTCCAAATAAGGATACCCACCATCGTAATAAAATGCGTTTAACTCCTCAGGATACCTCGGGAACGACCTGTTCAAGTCATAGCCATTAGCATTATAGCGTGATACTGCTTCTCTACCGTCCGGATTCATCAATGGAACTATCCATACTGAGACTTCATCCACTATAAATTTTATTCTGGGGTCAGTTTCGTAATTCTCAAGCAAAAGTTTGGCAAACAAATAACATAGTTCCGTGCCAACAGGCTCATCTCCGTGGATAGTGGAAATATACTTAAATTCTGGCTCATCCTCCTCTATATCAGGGTTATCGGTAATTCGTAGTGCCCATATCTCTCTGCCCTGCACTGACTGCCCCAAAGACATTAGCCTGCACAATGAAGTATAATCATTAGCCAATTGTTGAAGTGCAGACGTCAATTCCGCATAATTGTGGTAACCAGGTGGTGTCTTTTCCAGTGGCATGGGGTCATAGCCTACTATCGTTGGATACATCCCCCGCTCTTCCAGCAATCCCAATGCATCCACAGGTATATATACCCTCGCCTTATTCCCCTCCACCGAATCAACCGAAAAGCCATTATCTTCTAACCATTCCAAATCTGCTGTAGTCTTAAATTCAACTTCCACTACATATCGGTTAGGAATTGCAGACTCCGCATAAACTGCGAATTCAAACCCAAACACAAACATTACACAAATCACATTTACAATCTTTAACTTATCTCTAACCCACATATTCAAAACCACTCCATTTACTTCCATATATCATTTTACCACTACTGAGAATGTTTTTACTTTTTCTGTTTTATCTGGTCCTTGTACTTTCAATTCAATTGTATACTCTCCAGGCAAAGGGAACGAAAATGAAAACTCAGGAGTATCAAACTTCACCTTATCCCCTATTTTCCATTGACACTTGCGGATAAGCCCTTCTAACGGGAAACTCAAACTTGCACCTTCAGGAAAATTTTCACCCACAGACACTGGCAATCTTCCCGCAGGCATAGCAACAACTTCTTTTAGCGAAAACTTGTATTCCCTCCCCGAATATAACTCTGACGGTGCCAAAACATTCCTAAACCTAAACGCAGGAAGGCCCACTATCGTCTCCGCTACCGCCTTTATAGCAATCGAATATGATGTAGGCTCTGCATAAGCAATTAATATTGCATCAGCCTTTTTTGCACAACTGAGTGCCGAAGGATGTCCAAGCACTACCGCAACCACCTTCGAGCCCACATTCTTCAATCTCGAAACCATCTCTTCTTGCTCCGCCAACCTCAATGCAGAAGCCACAATACATATAACAATTGGTGCTTTGCCCACAGTTTTTTCTGCTCGCTCTATCTCGAACTTCTCGATATAGCCCAACCTAAACGATGAACGCATATCTTGAACCGCAATATTCTTATGATACTTACTCAAGGCTTGACTCAACTCCTGCACTCCGACTGCACCCGTTATACCAATCCCCGCAACACTTCCCTTCTCCAAAGGTAACAAATCACCATGATTTCTAACCAGCGTAATTGAATTCTTTATAATGTAATATGCATCTTCATACACATCACCCTTACTCTTTTGCAATACCTCCCCTTTTATCTTCTCTGCATCCTTCGGGATAGAAATTGCAAACTGTCTATCCTTCAACGCCTTAACCTTCGCATAACTCTCCTCTATCCGCTCTTGCGTCAACTCACCAGTATCAATCGCATACTTAACCCTATCAATTGCCCTCGCAACAGTATTCAATTCCCCCTGAAAATAAAGCACATCCGCACCCACTCTAAGTGCACGTATACCCGCCTCGGATGGACTCATATATTTCACTACTTCAGGCGAATCAAGCGGTCCCGCTATCACTACCCCGCCATAGTTCAACTGCTTGCGAAGCAATTTATCTATCACATACTCTGACACACAAGCAGGCATACCCGCAGGGTCAATCGTAGGCACGAGCGTAGTCCCAACATGCAACACTGGATGTCCATTTTTCACAAGCACCGAAAAAGGCACAAGGTCATTCTCCATCAGCATAGCATCAGGTGTAAGTAATACTGACGGTTCTACCCCCTTCTTGTTAGTCGCCCCACCAGGAAAATCCATCGGCACTAACATCAAACTCTCATTAGCCCACAGTTTGAAAAAACTATCAACAATTTCACCTGCTATATTCGGATTTGAACCTAAACAATGCAAATTACTTGCGGTACCTTCCAATTCGGAGGCTAAACTCAAATGCGGGCCCATCACAAAATTCAATCCTAACCCATATGCATAAGTTCGCCACACTCTAAAAAACCTATTCAGCACTTCATCATCAGGATTCGCACACACAGATAACAATGGCGGAATATCAACATACCGAGAAACAGCACCCCGCGGAAGTTTACTCAATTCATACAAATCGCCCCCAATCCACATCGGCAATTTCGCCCCAGCAGTAGCCATTTTAACAAATGAAACCAAGTCAGTTCCCGCCTTAGGTTCGATGATAGTTGTCAGTACAACACCACACGGCTTATATTTTCCCAAAAAATTCCGCTCTGCAGACAAAAGCCCGTGAACCCGATGGATTGTGGGCAAAAATAATTGCCCTATCTTTTCCTCCAGCGTAGGCTCCCCTGTCTCCGATTGCTCAGTTTGTGTAGACGGCAATTCTTGAACTACCGCAGGCTCGTCTCTAATAGTAGGCTCATTACTGCGCAGAACCTGCTCCGACGAATCCACCGCTATTGAGATTATTAACATCAAAATCGATAGCATAGCGTTATCCTTCCGCACCTTCCGATGCTTTCTTCACCACATCCACATCCTTTAGAGGATACCCCAAAAAAATCAAAAAACCAACAAACACACTCACCCCACCTGCAATAGCAACCAGCCTCAACCCTGTCTCCGTTACATTACCGCCACCACCCCAATACGCAAGCACAGAAAACATTCCACCTGCACAACCTATAAAGATTTTCTGTATCGTCCCCTGAATTGCAAAGAAAATAGCCTCGCGCCTCGTCCCTGTCCTCTTCTCATCATCATCAATAACATCAGTCAATATTGCAAATGGCAACCCCGCTACCCCCGCCACAGGAATAGCCATCCACACAATCACTCCAAACAAATGTATCAATGGCTTACCCGGATACAGCCCCACACCCGCAAGTATAAACAAACCTATACTCGCCAACAACAATGTACACGCAAACACCCTATACTTGCCCCACCTATCTACAATCTTCCCCACGAACACAAACAGCACCAATGTAATCAACAGCAACGGCAACATAAGATAACTGACCACTTCCTCACCCATCCCCAAATAAACCTTTACCCAAAACGGCAAACTCATCACAATCGAAGTAAACCCTAAAAAGTAAAAAGATGTGCCAAAAACTAAATGTAAAAATGCTCTACTCTTCAACGACCATATCACCGCCTGCAGAAAACTAACCCCCTCATCACCAAGTCTCTCGATACTTCGTTCCTTTCCTATAATCGCTATTGGCAATAAGGACGAAAATGTCAAGGTGGATACAATCAAAGCCATCACGGTCCAACCAAACTTATTCAGCACCACACCCACCAAACCAAACACTATACTTCCTATCATTACAAACACACCCTGTGCAGTCATCAACATTACCCGCTCCTGACCCGTGTTACCTATCTCCGTCAAAAGCGACAGATACGGTGTCAACACCCCAGGATAAAACAACAAATACAACTGAATCACCACATACGCATACACCGCATTCACAAAGCTAATCCCCTGCATCGGCGGATGCCACATCAAAAAGAAAAGCACTACAAGCGGAATAAGTCCAAACCTCACAAACGGCATACGCCTGCCCCATCGCGTCCTGCAATTATCACTCCAGTGCCCTATCAACGGCTCCGCTACCGCCCCTATCACCCTCGCACACAAAAATATCGCACCAAACAAACTCGCCTTTACCAAAGCATCTTGCTCATTCGGCGAATACCGCATAAAAATCCACTGCGTAAACACCATATCGGGCAGGGTCAAAGCAATCCCCCCCAATCCAAAAGCCACCTTCTCACTAAATTTCACTGCCAATGAACTATATCCTTCAATGCCTCTTGAACAAACAAAACACTACAGCAAAATTACTCTATCAATTTCTCCGCTTCTGTGCCAAATAGAGCAACACCGCCCCACCCAAAAACTCCTCATACCTACAGTCTACAAAACCTGCTTCCCCCAACAACTCCACAAACCCCTCGTGCGAAGGAAAACTCCGTATAGTATCCCGCAGATACTTATAAGCACTGACATCCCCTGTCAACACTCGCCCCATTAATGGCAGTAGATTATTAAGATACAGCGAATAAACAAACCGCCACACACCCCACCTTGGCAAACCAAACTCAAGTATACCAACCACCCCACCCCAATCCAACACCCGCCATATCTCAGCAAGCGCCCGCCTCACATCCGCAACATTCCTAATCCCAAAAGCAACCGTAACCGCATCCACCGCATTATCCCCTATCCCCATCTCCATCCCATCCACCAACAAAATGTAATTCTTGCCTCTCAACTCCCCCCACTTCCCCCGCGCCACATACAACATCCCCTCAGACATATCAACACCAACCAACACACCACCATCACCACAATTCTTTCTAAACTCCCTTACCACCTCACCCGTCCCAGTTGCAAGGTCCAGCAAAATAAAATCATCCCTCCCCCGCAAATACTCACCAACACGCCTCACAAGTGCCCTCCGCCAATACCTATCCCGCCCAAACGAAAGCAATGTATTCGCAATATCATACCTCCACGCTATCCTATCAAAGACCTTATAAATCTCCCCCTTACTCCTCAATCCTATCTCTTCCGACGCTGAAACCACTTCACTCTCCCATCATACCATCCAACACCATTGACAATCTTCAATGTTATTAAACTTAAGGTACATACTTAATCCATCTTGCTAATCGCCTGCTTGCACACAAAACAACACCAAATCTATGGAAAAGTATTATAACGCTTCGCAGAATAGAATCAGAAACACCCACAAAAAATTATCTGATTACCTATGGGACATAGGTAACATATATGTATAATCATCCGGCGAGTTTTTCATTAATCACCTCTTTTCTAAGCCTCTGTTGGATATTAATGTAGGGGCGATTGGCAATCGCCCTCTGACGCTAATCGCCCTCTGCCGCTAATCGCCCTCTTAGGCTCTATGTATCGGTTCATAGGTAGCACTTTCCTTAGGATGTTATAAATTTCGCAGATGATATACCAAGACAAGTGTTACCCATGTCCTATAGTTCTTCATCTTATATAAAACTTACCATCAAATGAGACAGGCATTTGCGATGGTTCAACGGATACTTCAATAACATCTTTATTATATTCGCGCTCTTTCTTGACCATCGCAATTATACCAAGTTTATTTTTAATCTTATTGGGTATATCCTCAAGCAGTCTCTTAGCGTTTGGTACTCCTACAACATCTCCTTTATCGTTTAATCCTACTTTTAGTATACCACCTTTTGTATTAGCAAACGCACAAACATCCCTTAGGTATTCGTCACGCCAGGATTGCTTAAATTCCAAATCCTCATTTTCAATATTCATAATCTAAACCTAATTCGGTCAGCACCCTTTTTAATTTCGCTTCCGCTTCTTTTCGTTCTTCTTCCGCCTCTAAAAGTTCTACCATTGCCTCTTCCAGTGGGAGGACCTCATCCCCACCATTGAGGGCTACATACCTTGACGGGCTCAGGTTGTAATCGTTTCTCCTCGCTTCGTCCGTAGTGATTATTTTGCTTATACTCTCCTCTTCCTTCCAATCTAAATAAATATTAGCCACTTTCGCTATGCTCTCATCGGGCAGGTAGTTTTTGGGTCTCCCTTTCTCGTAAAGTTGCGACGCATTTATCAGAAGAATCTTATTTTTTCGTTCTTCAGACTTATTTTTATTGATGACGAGGATAATACCAGGTGCGGTAGTGTTGTAGAAAAGGTTTTCAGGGAGGAGTATAACCGTTTCTACTAAATCCTGCTCTACAAATTCTTTTCTTATATCCCTTTCTCTATCTTTGCCTGTGTTTCCACTTCCTCTCGAGACCGCTCCCGTATCCAGAACTACTGCCATCCGCCCGTTATCATTAAGTGATGTGTACATATGCTGTATCCACGCCCAATCAGCACTGTTCGAGGGAGGATAGCCGAACACAAATCGGTTGTATGAGTCATTCTCATATACACTCTGGGGAAATTTTTGATTCCACATTGGATTAGCCACGACCAAATCAAACTTTCTCAAAGAACCATCTGAATTTAAAAACTTAGGGTTTTTCATCGTATCCCCGAGAACAATTTCCGCTTCCATATTGTGAATGAACACATTCATTTTCGCCATAGCGTAGGTAGTATGTAGGATTTCCTGACCGTAGAATTTCAGGGGCTTTACCTTCAAATCACTACCGTATTTCTCTTTGAATCTGAGGTAAACCTTAATAAGTAGTCCGCCTGAACCTGCGCAGGGGTCATATACTTCCATACCGGGCTGTGGGTCTAATATGTTTGCCATAAGTATGGCAACCTCTTTGGGGGTATAGAACTCACCTGCACTTTGCCCGCTACCTTCTGCAAACTTACGCAGAAGATATTCATAAGCCCTGCCGAGGATATCCGGCTCGACATCATCAAGCCCAAGTCGATACCTTCCGAGCACGTCTATTAAGGATTTCAAACTATCATCACTTATCACTCGCTCCCCGGCGGTAGTAGCATTAAAATCAACTATGTCTATAACCCCTTGTAATTT
The DNA here is from genome assembly GCA_964655185.1 of uncultured Nitrospirales bacterium. GTDB lineage: Bacteria > Hydrogenedentota > Hydrogenedentia > Hydrogenedentales > Hydrogenedentaceae > Hydrogenedens. The sequence continues at coordinate 11,082 of CAZZMK010000173.1, forward strand.
TGGGTTTTCTCTTGCAACAGTTCTGACCGCATCCGTCAAATACTGACCTATATTGGTGGTCTGCTTTTTTATGTTTTCCCATCTTGCGTTCTCTGGGAGGTAGAACCGAACAAGTTTATGGTCTTTTACTACGAGTTGTTCCGCTATTTCCTTGCTACCGTATTGCTCGGAGAGTTTCATAATTTCATCATCGAAGACATCGGAGAGCCTTTTGAGGAATATTATCGGAAGGATGTAATCTTTATACTTTGGAGCGTCTACCTCTCCCCTTATTTTACAAGCCGCCTCCCAAAGCCAGTTTTCAAGTGTTTTTATATCAAGTTTTTGTGATGACATACCTTAAACTCATCACCTAATCATAATGCACCTGACTAAATTGTTATGATTTTGTCTGAGGTTGTGATGTGGAAGAGGTCGGTGTAGAAGGTGGGGTAGATTTCTGTTGTGATTGAGGTTGTGGCTGGGATTGGGGCTGGGACGCACCGGGTAATTGCATACTGCAAGTGCCCTCGAAGAAAACACCTTCCGCTATGCTTATTCTCGGCGCTGTTATGTTGCCCTTTACCCTACCTTTTGCGGTAATTTCTAACCTCTCGGTAGCAACAATAGTATTGCCTGTTACCTCGCCACTTATTACTATTTGTTTCGCTTTGATGTCCCCTCTAACTACACCCGTGTCGAAAACAATTACCGTGCCGTCTGCTTCTATTTTCCCTTCTATCTCGCCTTCTACTTTTATTGAGGAATTCTTGCAAAAGACATTGCCTGTTATCTTTGTGCCTTGCGCTATAATGCTTTGAGATGATAATTCTGTCTCTCTTTTTGTCGCATCCAACATAAAAATCTCTCCTTAATTGTGAGGAATATGATTATATCAAAAGATGGATAACTTTTATTACTATCTACTCAAATATTTTAACGGATTTACAGGTTTACCACCAACTCGCACTTCAAAGTGTAGGTGAGGTCCTGTGCTCCTGCCTGTGCTACCTACCGCTCCTATCTCGTCTCCCTTTTGGACCTTTTGCCCTACCTTAACTGATATCTTCGAGAGATGCGCATATGCAGTTTCAACACCATCCCCGTGGTATATCACAACTATGTTTCCGTAATCACCTTCCCTACCTGCAAACTTCACTACCCCTTTGCCCGCTGATAGGACCTTTGTTCCATAAGGCGCGGATATGTCTATCCCATCGTGGTGGCGAATCCTATGAGTAAATGGGTCTCTCCGATATCCGAAATTCGACATTAACTTGCCCATCCTCCGATATATAGGCCAGAAACTCGGGGTGCTCTCAATCTTAGCATTCTTAATCTCAATTCCTTTAAGTAAATCCTGCAAACCAATCTTCCTCAGTGCAATCTCTTGTAGAATTAAATCCGCTGAAAGCCTGTTTGTAGTCCTCAAAAATGTTGGCACATTGAGTATCCCCATACTCATAGTGGAATATGTTGCGACTACATTTCCCACAGGACCACCTTTCCCTTTATTATCTGACCTATCCTGTGTTGGTGGGAGTGCGGGAGCCTTATATCTCGGTGCTAAACCGGTTGCCTGTCTCGCCTTGAGTTCAATCTCCAAAAGTTCATTCAGTTGAGAGGTTATCACTGCTATTGTAGACTCATACTCTGCCCTCAACTGATTCTCTATTCGCCTCAAATCATCTTCGGAAACCAATTTTTGCTCGCTCTTGTTCGCACCTGAATTACCATTGGAAAGTTCCAGAGACCTATTTATCTGCTTCAATTGAGATAACTGCATTGAAATTATGCTTTGGCGGGTATAAAGGAATGACGTAAAAAACGTCAGAACTGCAATCAATACTACTATCCCAATAAACACAGCAGGCGATAACCGCAAATGATACATGCTCCCCCCCTTGCCTTGTTTTTCACTGCCTGTGGATATTAATCCCACTTACAGGCTCCTTATGCTCTCGGTTAAAAGCCCGTTGCCGATAGGTTGCACCAATAATTTAGTATGTAATTTTTAGTCTCTCAAATGGACAGTTTATAAATTTAACATTAATGTTTTCATGAAGTCAAATAAAATTCAACTTTTTTGTAATATTTTTCCAAATAATTTGTATATACTTTAAGTGATTAAG
>CAZZMK010000174.1:0-3068 GCA_964655185.1 uncultured Nitrospirales bacterium
AAGATACAATTGAAAAAGAAGGTTTTGTGGTCAATTTTGTTATTTCAATCTATAATTCCTTGGGCGATTTGGTGTATCAAAGTATCCCCATTTTTGTTCAATGTTATGGATGTTGGAGAGAGAAAGATTAATATCCAAACATTGTTTTATAGATTATTTGGATTTGATAGCGTAGGGGTATCAGAAGAGTTGATACCTGAGTGGAAAATGAATACTACAGATATAGAAAAACCTATCTTGAATTTTTTGGTGAAAAATATATTTATTTTTGATTATTTGATAGTTATTTCATTAGTAATAGCAGTGGTAACATTCTTGATGGGCTTAATATTAGAAATTAAACGAACCAAAGGGGTTAATAATGAGAAAGCAATTTTTATTGCTTTATCCTTCTTGGTACCTGTGACTATACTGCTTGCGGTTGGAGTTATTATGCGTAAGCCTGTTTTTCATCCTTTGTATATGTTTCATTCTCTTATCTTCATTTACATTATGGTTTCGGCAGTAATTTTGAAAATCAAGCCTAAAATAATTTCTTATGTTCTAATATGCATATTGCTTGGCACATACTTTGCCCAGTACATCAGTTTTGTGTCGTTTAAGAATAGGACGGATTATAAAAGTGCAATAGAATTTATTGAACAAAATGCAGGATTAAATGATTTTGTCCTGGGACATAGAATCGCTACTTTTTGGGATATAGGTAAGGTTTATATGAAAAGAAAAGACCTGAAATATATTTCCTATTACTCATTGTTCGGGGCGGTTGAGGAAGCAAGAGAAATTCTAAACAAAGATAAAAAAAATAGAGTTTGGATTATAGTTGAGCCTGGAGTCCTTTATGCTTTATACAATACAGAGCCTATATCAAAATTGACGGATTGTTTTGATAATAACGGTATGGATGTAAATTGGAAAGTGTTTCCTGGGCACTATAATCTCTATATAGGTCAAATTGAGCGGAATTTTAGAAAAGCAAGCAATGATAAATGCGAAGTTCTCATTGAAATGACTAACATTAACTATGAGAAACTGATGGAGGAATTGGGTATATTCTCGGCTAACGAAGAAGAGAAACAGAGGAACATATATATACTCCAAAAATATATTGGGAATTGGCCCATAATCTCGTGGATTAATCTATTTACGATTTCATCTTTAATAAAGGATGGATACTATGATATTGCTGATAAATTGTGTGATTATCTCTTAAGTAAATACCCTCGTTTTGGGGATGTGTATTTTCTGAAATTCGTTATATGCTATGTTCGGGGGAAAGAAAACGAATGTGGACACTATCTCACAATTGCTTATAAAGAAAAGAAAATGTTGAAGAGATATGTGGAGCCTATACTAACAGGAAATAATGCCAAGTGGGTATATGATTTTTGCCGAAGGGGTGATAAATTTATTCTTTTAGGAGATAGTATATTAACTTTAAATGAAAATGTAGAGAGTAAGATAAACCGAATCAAGTTATATAGAAATTAACACCTTTACAGTGGCAAGATAGCCTTCAAAGAGATTTTGTTAGGCTAGTGGAAATTAAATATAAGGCTATCATACTTTAGGGAAGTTAAGAAGATTTTGAATTGTTATATAATAAGGTGTGGAGTGCTAGTACTAAAAAATGAAAATTATTTTGATAAATTTGGGATATAGAGGACTTACTTACCCATTGGCAACACCCCCAATGGGTATTATGTATCTTGCTGGGTACTTGAAAAAAGAAGTCAAAGATGTTGAGATAAGGTTAATAAATCAACGGGTTAAGAATGAGACTCCGGAGGAACTCGCTAAGGAAATATACGATTTCTCGCCCAATATAGTTGGTTTATCTGCCCCAACTGTATTTGCGTGCTTAATTCCCCAAGTTTCAAAGGAAATAAGGAAAGTTTTACCTGAATGCTGGATTGTATTGGGAGGTCCTCACGCTTCTTCTGTGAGAGCACAAGCTTTTAATGATTGTGAGAACATTGACATTGTGGTGCCAGGAGAGGGAGAGATAGCCTTCAAATGTATAGTGGAGAGTTATCCCGATAAAGAGTCGCTCAGACATATCCCCGGCATAATTTGGAAAGACAAAACAGGGGAAGTTATCGAGAATCCCGGTTTGCTTCCAATAGAAGAAGACCTGGATAAACTTCCCTTTCCCGAGTATGATTTGATAAATCTCCCTCAGTATTGGAAACTTCAATCTATGAGTCCTTTGCCTTGGCGGAGGTATGCGTGCTTGGTTACCAGTAGGGGATGTCCTTACCAATGTATGTGGTGTCATTCAATATTTGGCAAAAAGATACGGTTTTATTCTCCCGAGCGAATTATTGAAGAAATAGAGTGGCTTAATCGAAAGTATGGTGTAAATGAATTTGAGTTTCTCGATGATAATTTTAATTTCAATAGACAAAGGGTATTTAAGTTTGCAGAGTTAGTGAAAAAGAAAGGGTTAAAAATAAAACTTACCTTCCCAAACGCAATTAGAGGGGATTTAGTAACAGAAGATGTGACTGAGGCTTTTTGTTCTGCAGGAACATATATGTGTTCTTTTGCACTCGAGACAGGCTCACCTCGGCTACAAAAGTTTACAGGTAAGAATCTTGATATTCCGAAATTTTTAAAAGGTATTGAAATGTTTGCGAACAGGGGAGTGTATACTAACGGTTTTTGTATGATGGGCTTTCCTACGGAAACAGAAGAAGAACTCCAAATGACAATAGATGTAGCAACAAATTCAATGCTACATACAGCCAGTTTTTTTACTGTGATTCCTTTCCCGGGAACCCCACTATTTGAGTGGCTAAAACAAAATAGACCAGAGAAATTGAAAAATGTCAACTATAATCAAATCGATTTTGCTGGAGCAAAAGTTAATCTAACAGACCTTCCTGATGAAGTACTTTTCTATTATCAAAGAAAAGCAAATTGGCAGTTCTTCTTGAAACCCAGTAGAATCTATAGGTTATTAAGAGTTTATCCCCGCCCCTTCCTCCTCGTGAAGTATGCTCCAATTTATCTATATAGACTTACTAAAAATTTGTTAAGTAAATGAGGAGAGGAAAGAGTTTTGT
>CAZZMK010000175.1:0-15360 GCA_964655185.1 uncultured Nitrospirales bacterium
ATAATTGTTAGAGTTTAATCTTTCCTCAATATCAAAGGCTGGGAAGACTTCGGACTCGTTCTTTTTGTTTTATCAATTTTAGTAATATCCTCTATTAGCTTCTTTATCTCAGGTTGATTAGGCTCCACCTCAATTGATTTAACAAAAGCATTCTTCGCATCTTCAAAATATCCAAACTGCATGTAAACACTTCCCAAGAAATTCCACTCCTTCCAGTTACTTGGTTCCAGAAACAAGGCATGATTAGTCACCGCAATCGCATCTTCAATTCTACCTGCTCGGTATAAAATATGACCATAAGCAAAATATTGCTCTGAGATATCCGAAATCTGCTTCGTAAGTTGCTCAAAAACTAACAAGGCTTCCCTCAATCTAACTCTAACAGGCACATCATATCTCTGAAGCGCTTTGCCAATTTCACTTAACGACTCTTCCGCACTCTTCATATCACCCTGAGCAACATTCAAGCCAGCAAGCCCCACCTTAGGCCAAATATTATCAGCAAAATTCAAACTCTTATGATAAGCCTGTTCTGCCTGATCAAATTCTCTTAACTCCCAATGAATATCTCCCATTGTTTCCCACAGCAAAGCCTGAGATTCGTTAGATAACTTCAAACTTCTTGCTCTTCTCAAACATATTACAGCCTTATCAAGATAATTTCGACCTCTTTTCAAATTGACCCTTCCTAACTTTACCCAGAAATCGCCATTATCCGGATTTTCTCTCAAAAACCACTCTAAACATTCAGCCGACTTACCATAATCTCCTTTTAACTCGAGAACTTCAAGATATAATTTTAGCCCTTCCTCTGACTTTATATAAGGTAGTCCTATTTGTTCAAGCATAACTTCACATTCATTTATTAAACTTTCCGCTTTCATCTTTTTTTCTTGGACTTGTGCCTGAGAGTTAGGATTCGTATTCAATTGCTGAATCTCATGCAAAAGATTTTTATAATCATTTACCTTAGTTTTAACTAAAGTAATAGTAGTAGCAATATCTAAATTTCGGGAACAGGATACCCAAACCACCAATACCACGACGCTAATGACTAAACACCTGATTCCTTTAGAACATCTTTCTCCCAAAGTATATACTCCATTCTTTCTAATAAGGGTTGAAATGTTGAACGGTCAAGTGCACAAATAGGTACACCATCATATTGTTTTACCAATCCCTGCACGATATCAGGGTCAGCCTTATCAATCTTATTTAGAACATTTATTCTCGGTTTTGTATCGAGTTCCAAATCTTTCAACAACTTTACCACCGTATCATGCTTCTCTTCTACATCAGGAGAGGAGACATCAAGAACATGAAGCAATAAATCAGCATCTATTATCTCTTCAAAAGTAGTGCGGAACGCGGAGAACAAATCCTTAGGTAGATTCCTTATAAACCCCACAGTATCAATAATTATAACCTCTCTTTCTCTCGGAAATCTCAGTCTTCTCGAAACAGGATGCAAAGTAGCAAACAAGAAGTCCTCTGCTACTACAGAACTATTAGTTAGATTATTAAGTAGGGTAGATTTACCAGCATTTGTATATCCGACAATAGCAACAGTAGGCACATCCCTTACAGTCCTAACTCGCCTTCTAAGTTCACGCCTCTTACCTAACTCTTCAATTTCCTTCTCCAATTGGCTTATTCTATCCCGAGCCCTTCGTCTATCTATCTCTAACTTTGTTTCACCCGGTCCTCGTCCACCTATACCCCCTGTAAGTCTGGAAAGAGCAGTTTGTCTTATACCAAGAAAAGGAAATAGATATTTTAACTGAGCAAGTTCTACTTGTATCTTTCCCTCTCGAGTTACTGCGTGTTGAGCAAAAATATCAAGTATGACTTGTGTCCTATCCAATATCTTTAAATCAGTATAATCAGAAAGGGCCTTCACCTGAGATGGAGTCAAGTTCTGGTCGAAAACCAACATATCTGCACCGAGTTGGAGAGCCCTGATGAGGACTTGCTTCAACTTACCTTGACCCATTACATACTTAGGGTCAGGAGGTCTCCTTTGGATAACAGTATCGAGTACTTTTATACCTGCACTCCTCGACAATTCTTTTAATTCCGCTACTGAATCCTCAATCACTGCTAAAGGTTGAGTTGAAACATGTATCAATATAGCATTGTCGCCTTTCAAATTTGGCTTTACTATCTTCCTATTCCGTTCAAACTCCTCCTCAAGTGCATTTATCATCTCTAAAAAATCTTCAGGCAAATCATAAATTGTAGTCGGTGGATAAATCCGCCATGCTTTGCCGTCCTGATTAGCAGGTAGAAGATGAGCATAATGAATTTTTTTGGGTAATCCTTTTTCATCAACTTCTATGGCAGAAACTAGGTCCAACCTGTAAACGACAAGATAACTCAAATCGTTATCGTCAAGCCCACCATTCCGATGCAAATGAGTGTGGATAAGTCTTACTTCGCTAAGTTTGTTAAGAGCCTTCCTCTCTATCACAGGAATTGGTAATGAATTAGCATCCCCTACGCAAACACTAACGATATGACCGCGCCTATCTACAATAATACCTACTTGCTTTTCTAATTCCCTCGATAACTCACAAAGCGTCCTCCCTACTTCAACCGATACGATTCTATTTGGAAAAGGTTTTCTGTTCTTTAACGATTCTAATCTCTTTACCTGATTGGCTTTTAATCCATGAATGTTTCCTGTTATCAGAAAAATCGCCTCCTATCTAAAAGTTTTTTGTCCAAAATTTCAATTTTAACTTTTAAAATTATATACGAATTCAATTTTTATACAAAAGTAGTATACTCATCTTACTCTCTCTAAATAATATGATACGTTATTTTCCCCCTTTTCAGATGACCAATTAATCAGTCGCAGGCAAAAACCACACGGGATTAATAGGTATCTCGTCTTTCCTCACTTCATAGTGTAAGTGAGGAGTTGTAACCCTCCCTGTTGCCCCTGAATAACCTATTACACTCCCTTGCGTCACTGAAGATCCTTCTTTCACCAAAATATCACTTAAATGTGCATAGGCACTAAATAAACCATCTTTATGTTCTATTACTACTATATTTCCATAACCACTCATTCTTCTAGCACATCTAACTATTCCATCTGCAGTGGCTATTACCTTGCTACCGGATGGCACTATAATATCTATTCCTTTGTGGAACCTACCTCCCCCACCACCTTTACTTCTCAAACTACCGAATCCAGACGATATATATCCACAATTCCCCTCCACAGGCCAGAGACTTGGAATAACTCTGTATTCGTCAGTCAACTCTCTCTTTCCAGTCTCTTCAGGTTGATTTGGAATATTCGATGATTTCCACTCTACACTTTCTTCATCATGTTGAGGCTCTTGTAAATTACTTTGAAGTTTATCCAAGCACACATTCAATTGTGCACCTCTATCTTCAGTCCGTATTTGCTGGTCTCGAATAACCATATTCTCTCCAGAGTGCACACATCCACAAAAAAGTATAAAAACACTTTCAACTAATATCAATATAGACAAAGTAGTAAAAAATCTATAATTCATTACACTTCGGCTCCTTTAACACACTCTACCATTTTCTGCAAACCAACCTCAGCAACCTTTTTCAAATCTCCTTGCCAATATTCCCTCTTAAATATTTCTAAAGACAAACAACCTTTATATCCAATCTTCTTCAATGTTCTCAGGACATCCTTTAATGGAAGCACACCATCACCAGGATATACCCTATGTGCGTCCCCTTGTTCTTCTCTCGGTATATCACCGGGAACATCATTCCAATGGAAATGTGCAATCAAGTCCCCTTGCACCAAATTTAACCCAGAAAAACCAGAACCTCCTCTAAATAGATGGAAAGTATCAGAAATAATACATGCTCTTGGGTCGTCAGCATCTATTGCAATCGCACACGCCTGTCCAAATCGATATACTCCTTTGAAGAACCCTACAAATTCTATTGCTGGCACGATGCCGTATTCTTCCACGCCTATCTTAATTATTTCTTTATAACATTTCGCTCCCCATTTTAAATCAAAATTCTCTCTATCAGGACCGGGGATAACAGCAACAAACCTTGACCCCACCTCTGCACACATTCTCATCCTATTCTTCGTCACTTTGAGAGATTCTTTGAATGCTTCTTCTCCATCCGGCATAGAATCCCACAAACCTATTACATTCGGTACTATTAAGCCAAGTTCTTTGAGCCTCTGCCCCAATTCCTTTAATGAACCCCCTTTCTTCTCGTATTCCTCGAGTTCGTTCACCCAAGGCTCTATTCCATCCCAGCCTGTTTCAGATGCTATCTTAATTTTTTCCTCAAGTGTTGCAGGTCTAATTGTGCTCGTATTCAAAACTATAGGCCAAGGACTAACACCATTTTGATACCTCAATTGCGACTCTTTTTCCCCCCCAATGTTCTGGGCTTTGCTCGACGCTAATGTCGTACCAAACCCGATACCAATTACGCTACTCTTAATAAAATCTCTTCTATTCATAACTCGTCCCTTCTTGTTTTTGAAGCAAATAATATATCCCAATCAAAATCTAAGAGTTTCGAAAACTACTCAAGTTTTTAATACTTTATCACAACCAATAAGCAGTTGCCAACCTACTATTTGAAAAATATTTCCTATCAAAGTATAATAATTAAAAAATACAATTCACTCTAATTTTCAAATCTCAATAAGAAGGGAGAAAAAATGAACTACAGAATTGAAGTGTTATTCTCCTCACTAATAATAGCCTTCCTCATAATTCAACCTACATTCTCTGCAAAGTCTGAAAATATAAAAATTCAACTAAAAATCGGTGATTATAAACTTGTAGAGCCCATAATATCTCTTCCTTCTGATATTTCCGTACCAGAAAATAAAATGGTTAGCATTTTAGAGCCTAAAACTGGAAAAGAATTTCCTGCAACAATTAGAAACGGAGAATTGGTCTTCATCCCTGAAGGCGGTTTGCCAAACACGGAACATATCTATGAATTAAAAATTGTAGATAAACCTCAGCCATATGCTCCTAAGGTACAAATAGGACCGGGGGAGAAGGAAAATACACTAAAAGTAACTATTTGCGATAAACTTTTCACGGTGTATCATTATGGACCAGAATGGAAAAAACCTTTTCTCTGGCCCATAAATTCTGAAGGAGAGGTAAATTTAACAAGAGACTACCCTATGAATCCTGAAGGTGCCCCAAAAATTTATCAAGACCATCCACATCACAAATCATTCTGGACAGCCTATGGTGATGTCAATGGCGTTGATGTTTGGACAGAAGGTGAAGGGACAGGCTATCAAAAAGCAGAAGAAGTTACCTATGGTTCTGGGGATGCCTATGGATGGATTCTAAGCAAAAACAAATGGTATGACAAAAATGGTAAATATTTGGTTACCGAGATTCGAGAATACAGATTCTATGCTACATCAGAAAAAGGTAGAATCTTTGATGCTTATGTCACCTTTACAGCAGAAGAAGGTGATGTAGTATTCAAAGATACGAAAGAAGGTGGCATTGTCGCTGCCAGAATGAGTCCCGAAATATCCTCAAAAGGTATTATAACTATCGATACAGGCGAAACCTCAGAAGAAAAAGTATGGGGTAAGCCGTCTTCCTGGTGCGACTACTCAGCAAACCTCAATAACATAGGATGGAGAGGATTAGCAATATTTGACCACCCAAGCAACTTGAGATATCCAACCAGTTGGCATGTCAGAAAGTACGGATTGTTCGCTGCAAATTGCTTCGGATATTCACACTTCAGACAAAAAGATTACAACAAAAACCTCCCCGAAAATGGCGACTATACTATAAAGAAAGGCGAACAACTCTCCTTTAAATACCGAATGTATGTCCACGCTGGTGATGTTGAGCAAGCAATGGTAAAAGAGCGTGCCAAAGCCTTCCAAGAACCCCTCGATGTGGAATTCGTTAAGTAAGTCTATTGAATAATAGACAGGGAATTGACTCACAATCACCCTAATCTAATATAAGAATTAAGAAAAAAGAATTACAATACGGTATCTCTTCGGTGTTTTCTTATCTTTTTATTAAATGACTACCCCTCTATTTCCCCTGCTTCTATGGCTCTTTCGCGGGCTAATCTTTGAGCCTTTATTCTCATTAATTGACTGGTGGTAGACCTCTCCATTTCGTCGAGTTTATTCTTGATAAACTTAATGGTCTCTTTCATTCGTGGTATCAAAGTGTGCTCTAAAGCATTTACCCTCCTTCTCGTCTTCTCTATCTCCATACAAAGCCTTCTTACCGTCTCCTCTAATTCCGCCATCCGTAGGAGTTTAGATAAGAATTCCCTCATCTGAAGTATAGCCTTATCCAACTCAGAAGACGTATGTATCAAAGAGTATCCACCTTCGCTTTTACCAAACATAATTTCAAGTTTAGGAATAGTAACACTCATAATTCTCTGAGGCTTAATAGTAATTTGCATCTCTTGGCGAGTGGATTCAAGTGCATCTTCTACAATCAACCTTGAGGAGGTAGATTCAGCAAGTACAAAAAGTTTTAACACCTTTGGTAATTCTCTATCCACTTCCAAACGCGCCTGCTTATATTCTAAAGTAATCCTCCCGAAATCTTTCATCAAACCATCGAGTTTATCTTTTAACAACTTATGTCCTCTCTGAGCAACAACGAGTCTCTTCCTTAACCTTAATAACTCCATTCGTGTTGGATTAACTGCTAATCGCATAGGACAACCTCAACTCTCACTTCATTATTATTCACTCTTTTTAGGATAGTATTTCTCGATAAATTCAGGCCTTATACGCTTCAATTCGCTCTTAGGTAGCATTGCAAGCAATTCCCAGCCAATTCTTAAACTATCCTCTATACTCCTATTCTCATCTTCACCCTGACGAATAAACTTGTCCTCAAAAGCATCCGCAAACTTAACATACAATAAATCTATCTCTGTCAATGCTGATTCGCCCAACACCACCGCCAATTCCTTAGCATTCTTTCCTCTTGCATACGCCGCATATAACTGATTCATAACATTTGCATGGTCTTCGCGTGTCTTACCCGGACCTATACCCTTATCCTTCAATCTCGATAGGGAAGGTAATACATCCACCGGCGGATAAATACCCTGAGCATGTAAAGACCTGCTAAGAATTATCTGCCCTTCAGTAATATAACCTGTAAGGTCAGGAATTGGATGAGTCTTATCATCATCAGGCATCGTCAATACAGGCAACTGAGTAATAGAACCAACCTTACCCTTAATTCTTCCTGCTCTTTCGTATATAGTACTTAAGTCTGTATATAAGTATCCCGGATAACCTCTTCTCCCTGGCACTTCTTTCCTCGCCGCAGAAATTTCACGCAATGCCTCACAATAGTTTGTCATATCTGTTAAAATCACCAAAACGTGCATATCCTTCTCAAAAGCCAAAAACTCTGCTACAGTCAAAGCCATACGAGGAACTGCTATACGCTCAATAGCAGGGTCATCAGCAAGATTTATGAACAATACCGCACGCTCTAATGCCCCTGTCCTACGGAAGTCATTTATAAAGAACTCTGCTTCCTCGAAGGTAATACCCATTGTAGCGAATATAACTGCGAACTTCTCGCCCGTTTTCAACACTCGAGCCTGCCTGGCTACTTGTGCTGCCATTCTTGAATGTGGCAATCCGGAACCTGAGAAGAAAGGTAATTTCTGCCCTCTTACTAATGGATTAAGTAAGTCTATAGTAGATATACCTGTTTGTATAAACTCGTTTGGATAATCGCGAGCATATGGATTCATCGGATTCCCATTTATATTCAGCCATTTCTCTGGAATAATGGGAGGTCCATCATCGATAGGTCTACCGAATCCATCAAAAACCCTCCCCAACATATCCATCGATACACCCAATTCAATCCCTTTACCTAAAAACTTAACCGAGACACCCTGAGGAGTTAAGCCACTTGTTCCCTCGAATACCTGTACCACTGCTTTATCTTTGTTTACTTCGAGCACTCTACCCCTTCGGATAGTGCCATCATCCATCTTTATATCTGTAAGTTCGCCGTAGGTTATCCCTTCTACCCCCTCTACTAACATAAGGGGACCTATAATCTCTTTAACTGTGCGATACTCTTTAGTAATCACGGCAGTTCACCTCTCCTAATATTAAAGTTTATTGAGATAATAATGCTTTTACCTGCTCTGTTATTTTATTTCTAAGTTCATCAAATCTATGCAATTCATTTTCAGGAATAAGTTTCGCCTTCGATATATCTTCTAAGACTGGTAAGGTCAATAACTTAGACAAAGGCGCACCCTTTTGCAACGCAGGCCTTACTGAATCATAGTAATGTAGTATTACATCAAGTAAATGGAACTGCTTAATCATCGAAGAATAAGTATCTAATTCATCGAAAGCATTCTGGTGTAAGAAATCTTCTCTTATCATCTTAGCTGCTTGCATTAAAAGCCTATCATCCGGTGGTAAAGCATCCATACCAACTAATCTTACTAACTCTTCCAATTCAGCCTCTCTTTGTAATATCGCCATTGCCCTTTTTCTATTCTCCGACCACTTTGGATGGTAGTGCTCATTTGCATACTTATCAACTACATCCTGATATAGTGAATATGATGTTAGCCAATTTATAGCAGGGAAATGACGTGCAAACGCTAATTTATCATCTAATCCCCAGAATACTTTAACCACACGAAGAGTTGCCTGCACAACAGGTTCTGAAAAGTCTCCGCCTGGAGGTGATACCGCTCCAATAATCGAAAGTGCCCCATTTCGCTTATCAGAACCTAAGCAAATAACATTCCCTGCCCGCTCATAGAAACTTGCTATTCTCGTACCGAGATATGCAGGATAACCTTCTTCACCTGGCATTTCTTCTAATCTACCGGACATTTCCCTCATAGCCTCAGCCCATCGACTGGTAGAATCCGCCATAAGTGCTACACTGTACCCCATATCGCGGAAATACTCTGCAATAGTGATCCCTGTGAATACACTCGCTTCTCTTGCCGCCACAGGCATATTCGATGTATTTGCAATTAACACGGTGCGCTCCATTAATGGCTCACCAGATTCGGGGTCTTTCAACTCAGGAAATTCCATCAACACATCCGTCATCTCATTTCCACGCTCACCACATCCCACATATACCACTATTTTAGCATTAGCCCATTTTGCCAATTGGTGCTGAACCACAGTTTTGCCACTCCCAAATGGACCTGGTACACAAGCAGTACCACCTTTGGTCATTGGGAACAACATATCTAACACTCTTTGTCCTGTAGTTAAAGGCTCTACAGGCGGGAGTTTCTTCGCCACTGGTCTCGGCTCGCGCACAGGCCACCTCTGAACCATTGTAATCTCACGCGGTCCCTTTTCAGTCTCTATTACCGCAACTACAGTATCCACATTTCCCTCGACAGGCTCAATTTTAACTACCTTTCCTTCAACGCCTACAGGCACCATTATTTTATGAACCACAAGTTTAGCCTCCTGCACAGTTCCAAGAATATCTCCAGCCACAACATAATCACCCACTTTAGCCACCGGCTCAAACTTCCATATTAAAGTACGGTCAAGAGCGGGACTTTCAGCACCCCTAACTATGTATTCTCCATACTGAAGAGCAATCTTATCCAATGGCCTTTGAACACCGTCATAAATCGACCTTATCAACCCAGGACCGAGTTCCACACTCAATGCCTCACCTGTTCTGTACACAGGTTGTCCAGGCCCGATTCCTTCAGTTTCTTCGTAAACCTGTATTGAGCACTCATCGCCTCTGATTTCAATTATTTCGCCGAATAATTTTGCTTCGCCTACACGGACCATCTCATATATTTTTGCTCCAGGCAAACCTTTAGCAACTACAAGCGGTCCGGAGACTTTTACTACTTCACCTTGAACTATTGTACTCATACTCATACCCTAAATCCCTGATTAATATATTTGTTAAATTTTTTATTCTCAAAATACTACTCTTCCTTACCTAACATATCTACTCCAATAGAATACTCTATTTGTCTTTTTAACTCTTTGAAACTAAGGTGTTCACTACCCCTATGAGTAGGAATCACAGTTACTACTGCATTATTAACTAACCTAAAATCCTTTATAATCTCCTTTCCTTCTTTTGCTAGGTCCTCAGTTATCAACACTATTCCTGCCTTACCTTCCTGATGTATCCTCTGAAGTTCCCGCCTCAAATCATCAGGGGTCACCGCGTGACAAATTTCAAATCCCGCGGACTTAAATCCTTGAATCAAACTCTTTTCACCTATTACATAAGCCTTATACATAAGTCTCTCTAATCCTGTCTTTAATCATCGATGTAGGCAAGCCATTTAACTTCCCACTCACAATCAACTTCAAATTAAACGCTTCTACATTTAGTCCCCAGCAAAAAGCGCCCACTCTCTCGGGACCCATTGTTTGCAACTTTGCAATTTGAGCCATTTTAGTTATCAGATTAGATATCTTCTGCTCAAATTTAGGTATCTGCTCATCAACCTCAAATTCTAAACTTTCCCTAAATATGTCCCCTATTTCACCAGGTATTATGCTTACCCAATTTCTAACATCATTTGAGTTACACAATTCTGTAACTATATGGTTAAAAGGCTCTAGAGGCAACATATACTGAGCGTACAACTTCAGATTTTGCTCCATCCTCAATGCACGCCATAAAATCACTACTAATTTTGAGAGTACTCTATACTCTGCCCACTCTCGCAAAAGCGGAGACTGAAGTCTATTTATTAGCCACAAATAGTGTCTCAAATACGCTCCATCGAGAATTATGTCTACAATCAGCGGATTCTCAGAGTGCGGTCCCGCAGGATTAGCAAGTACACTTAAAGCAGGCCTTATCACCTCAGGAAACAGAGCCACATTACCTCCCGCAATATCACTTAACCGGTTCTCAGTAAAAATATTTTGTGGGAAGATATTTGTTTTCCCTGCGAGAGCCCTTTTCAAATTCACATAATCTTCTGAAAGCAAAAATACATCCGTTATCTCGGTTGAAGGACAAGACCTCTTCAATTGCTCTATTTGAGAATGGACATAAGTGTCAATTATTGTACTCCAATCTTCCCAACTCTCCGCCCCTGGAACCATAAATTCTCTCAAAGATGTTTCCTGAAGCCTATGCAAAACATCCTCAGTCCTCTCAATACTCCCAAGATTCACAAAAAAGTCGTAAGGCATCATCCTACCTTCTAACACACTTATCTGCCCACATACAAATCCCCAGCGATGTTGTCCCTTTGTCAAAGCCTTCAAATTCTAACTCCTTCCTAACCAAAAAGTTTCCTGGCTATCTCAGGTACTAATTCTCTCTGGAGGTCATTCAAAATTGTACCCAGTGTATGGTCAACTACATACCCATCGCCAATGAACAGAAAACCACCACGCTCTTTGAGATAATTTTCACCATCTACTGTCAAATTTACCTTCTTACTATTCTGAACCTCCGTAATTAATTTCATCATCAAATCTACGTCATCTTTATGAACTCTAACTTTCCCCACCATACCATCCACAATGGTCTTCAAAAACAACCCTTTCATCCAATTTTCATACTCGGATAGGGGAAGAGACAAAATTTGAGTTTTAGCCATTTCGAAAACTTTATTAATGATTTCATTCTTTTCCTTTAGAATCTCTTTGTTTATCTGTCCCTGCACTTGAACGAGTTTCCGCGAGACTTCCTCATCTATATTTCTTGTAGCAGTTTGATACCATATTTCACATTCTCTTTCTGCTTCCTCTCTAATTTTTTTTAACTTTTCCTCCGCCTCCTTCTCGGCAGATTTGATAATCAAATCTACCTCGTGCTTTACACTTTCAAGAACTGCACTCCTAATCTCATCCAGTGCCATAACTTTTCCTTTAGCATTAAACTTATTTTATAAATTAAAAACAAAAACCACCTATTGCCTAATAAAAGCAGTTACATCATTTGGAGCGGTAAGCCAATTTATCGCAAGAATTGCCACCAACAACGCCACCACAGCGTAGGTCTCCACCATAGCGGGAAGTATGACCGAACGACCGAATGCCTCCGGCCTCCTTGCAACAAGCGAAATACTCGCTGCAGATGCTTCTCCCTGCCACTGAGCAGAAAAGTATAATGCCAAACCGACTCCTAATCCTAAAACAAAAAGTGCAATCCCAGTTCCTGGGGTTATTATCATCTGACCCGCAATCAACCCTGACCTCACAAAAATCAATATAGCGGTTATGAACCCATAGAATCCCTGAGTTCCTGGCAACGCCATTAAAACAAGCAATCTACCAAATAGGTCCGGTTTCTCACTCAATACTCCACCTACCGCTTGTGATGCTATCCCAATCCCTTTACCTGAGCCAGAGCAACCTAAACCGACAGCAAGTCCCGCTCCAGCAATTGCTAATCCTCTTCCAATCTCAATTGCTAATTGATGTTCCATACTCACTTCTCCATCTTTATTGTTTTAAGTTTATACTTTATTTATTACTACCTATTTTTGATTTTCTCCTCTCACTAAAATAGCAGTCTCCGAATCGAATCCAAGCGGTTCAAACGGTTTTCCTCCACCCTCATAAAACCTTCCAAAGAATTCAACCAATATTAGACGCATAGAATGCACAAATGCTCCCATAACACTAATAAGGAAATTAAACAGATGTCCAATTATCAAAACCACAATAAAAATAATAAAGCCCACATATGGTATAGGCTTTAATAAATTTGCAATCATGTTAAATGACATAGCCACAATCGATGTTGTTAAGCCCAAAGCCAGCAAACGACAATAGGACATCGTATCCCCTATAAACGAAGTTATACCATAACTTCCTACTATGCCATACAAACTAATCATCCCCATTATAAACCTTGCCACAGGATTCTTCTGGTCCCTTCCTTGTGTAAGCACAAGCCCAACCGCACCTATTCCAAACAATATCCATCCAATAGTGGTCAACCATGCAGGGGGAGTAACAAACATTCCAGAAACCAAAATTATAAATCCAGGCAAAAGTATTAACCACAATAACCCATCCATAATTGCGCCCATCTTATCCCCACGCTTCACCATTCCATACATTTTAAGTCCTATACCATAGAACTGATTTATCACACCCACAAATAAAGCAAATAACAACAAATAAACTGGCTGGTCAACCGGATTAAGAATTGTAGTCGCCTGCATTATTCTTTGAAAAATATTATTCTCTCCTAAATACTCTGGCTTATAGAGGTCTCCAAAAAACGAACCAAAAAGGAACCCACATACTATCGTAGGTATTGAGGCAAAAAACAATAGTTTTGAAAAATTATAAACACCCTCATATGGTTTTGTCCGCTTCATCAAATACAAACTTGCGAAAAGTAAGATAAGTCCATACGCTACATCTCCAAAGCATATTCCAAAGAATAAATAGAAACCCCACATCAAGTAAGGTGATGGGTCAAAGAAATCGTATGGAGGTAATCCGTACATATTAACAAGCAATTGTACAGGCTTTATGTATGAAGGCAATGTTATACTTACCGGCACATCCTCGCCAGGTTGGGGATCCTCAACAAAAATAGAAACTTCGGGCATCTCACTTCGCAGTGTTTCCTGCAACTTAGGCAAATCTCTTTCCCTGACATATCCCGACAAAACTTGAACCCATCTCCCCTCTATTGCAAAGGTTCTCGCTAACGCCATCTTCTTTCTATTTTCCCAAAAAGCTTTCAAAACTTCAATAGTTCGACGATTAACAGATAATTTCTGGACCTTACTCGCAATTTCCTGTATCTGGACCCGCAAAGTAGAAAGGTCCGCTTTTAACTCTCTAATATGGTCTCTTACTGTCCCATTAATGTTAGGCAATGTTATCTCTTCAAAAGCAAAACCCTTCAACTTATTCTGTACTTCCGAAAAGTCCTCAGGTAGGCACGCCACCATTACAAAAACGAAATCTTTGGGTCCATAAACTGGCTTCTCCGCACTATCCGCATCCTTGCGGTAGTACCTCCCCGGATATACCAACTCTACTGCACACTTCTTATTTATATATTCATCTTTTACCAATATCTGATAATTAGCGTACAAAACCTTCCCAAAAAGTAGTTTTATTCGCTTTGGCTTCCTGAAAAAATCCACCCTGAACGGCAAATCTTCAAGAGGTAAAAGTTCCGATATTTGATTCTCAATATTAGAAACATTCCTCTCTAATTTTCTGTACTCAATGTCTAACTCTTGAGCCTCCTGGTAAACACTCTCCAAATCAAACTTGTGAAGGGCATAGTCAAGTTCTTCTTTGGTAATTAATAACGGTACAGGAGCCAAACCCTGAATAAAACCCTTCACTACAGGACAAAATACATCCATCAAATTAAGCACAGTTTGAACTTTTTGGAGATTGGTATCGCACTCCTCTGTAACTACCTCAGGTCTCTTAAATACTTCTTTGAACTCAGGATAATGATTTAATACATCCGATACCTCACATACTCCTAAATTATGAAGGGACTTAAGCAACCTCTGGGACGCCTTTACCGGCGCTAGAAAAGTTACTCTTTTCATCCGATCTATAGCCATATCACACCTCTATACGCAATACTGTTTTACCTTTTCCACCACATAATTAGCCATTGACTGGATTTTTTCAAGAGGAACATCTTTTACTTTCTTTATTTCTTCCTCTCCTTGCGCCCTCAATTTGCTTTCTTCTACCTTGCCTTTGCTCTCTGCCTCAGCACGATATTTATTAATCTTTTCCTCTGTAGCCTTCTTTATTTCTTCAACAATTTTCTTTCCTTCCTCCTCTGCTTGCTCCGCTATCTCTTTTGCTTTCAACCTGGCCTCTTCAATTTCTTTATCTGCTTTCTCTTCAATTTCCAATACTTGCTTCAATAAGTGCGACATTTTAATCCCTCTCCTAAAAATTAGATGAGATTTTATACCAAAAACAATATTTTGTTTTCAAATCAATAATATTTACTTATCGTTAAGTATACAAAAATAAAGCGAATTACTCTTTTTGGAATATTTCGCCTAATGAAGTGTGTTATATTTCTAACAATAACACACTTATAAACATTCAATATTAAAAGATGGAATAAATACATCGATGAAAAAAGTCCTGTTTTTATGCACCGGGAATTCATGTAGAAGTCAAATGGCAGAGGGATGGACTCGCCACTACTGGGGTGAGATAATCGAACCTTACTCCGCAGGAGTAGAAAAGCACGGATTAAATCCATACGCAGTAAAAGTAATGGCAGAAGTGGGTATAGATATTTCAAACCACCATTCAAAAACCATCGATGAACTTCCTACTCTGGATTTTGATTTAGTTGTAACTGTATGTGACAGTGCTCGTGAAAGGTGCCCATT
>CAZZMK010000176.1:0-2928 GCA_964655185.1 uncultured Nitrospirales bacterium
GCTATATTTCCCACATATACTACATCAATATCTTCTCTATGGTTTGCATGCATTTGAAGGAGCCTTCCTATTCTTTCTTTTTTACCTTTCGTAGAATTATAAACGTAGCTTCCTTTCTCTAATTTACCTGAGTATACTCTAAAATAAGTTAACCTCCCTACACCATCAGTCCCTATAAAGTTTGAAAAGAAATCGGATTTGACAGAAGACCTCCTTAAAGTATTAGGAAGTCTAAATGTCTGTAGTAAAGAAACCTTTGTAAGAATGTACGACCACGAAGTTCAAGCACAAACAGTTATAAAACCTTTCCAGGGGATAAAATCAGATGGCCCCGGCGATGCAAGTGTGTTAAGGCCTATTTACGAATCGAGCAAAGGAATTGCTATTGCCTGCGGAATATGTCCAAAATACAGTGACCTCGATTGTTATCAAATGGCAAGTAACGCTGTTGATGAAGCGGTAAGAAACTTAATCTGTGTAGGAGTTGGTATTGGCTCTATTGCAGGGCTCGATAACTTCTGCTGGCCCGATCCAATAGAAAGTGAAAAAACTCCTGATGGCAAACACAAACTTGCCCAACTTGTTCTAACTTGCAAAGGCTTACACGATACCTGTTTAGCATACAAAATACCACTAATAAGTGGAAAGGATAGTATGAAAAACGACTACAAAATAGGCAATACAAAAATTTCCATACCTCCAACTCTTTTGTTTACTGCCATCGGCTTTATAGATAATATTTTCGATACTATGACTATGGATGCAAAATCCCCAGGGGATAAAGTATATGTTATAGGTTCAACTACTGAAGCGTTAGGTGGAAGCGAGTGGGCAACTCTAATGAATATTAAGGGCGGAAGTGTTCCAACTGTAATCCCTAATATAGCAATCAATAATTACCAAAAGATACATCAACTTATAAAACTCAAACTAATAAAT
The DNA here is from genome assembly GCA_964655185.1 of uncultured Nitrospirales bacterium. Lineage (GTDB taxonomy): Bacteria > Hydrogenedentota > Hydrogenedentia > Hydrogenedentales > Hydrogenedentaceae > Hydrogenedens. The sequence goes on from CAZZMK010000176.1 coordinate 940, forward strand.
TCATGTCATGATTGTTCCGATGGAGGATTAGCAGTAGCACTTGCAGAGACGGCATTCGCCGGTGGGTTAGGAATGAATTTAGACATCCGAATATTAGGGTTAGAAGAAGATATAGTTGCACTTTTTAGCGAAACTCCATCCCGTATAGTAGTCACTGTTCCGCCAGAAAAAGAAAAAGATTTCTTGGAGATTATGAAGGATTGTGATGTGTTCTATCTCGGGGAAGTATCTGAATCTCCCAAATTTACAATACACGGCACAAAAGACATTTGCATTAACTCAAATATAAACACACTAAAAGAAGCATGGCAAAAAACTCTAAGGTGGTAGGAATTCAATTATGGTAAAAGTAGTAGTACTTACTGGCTTCGGAATAAACTGCGAAAGAGAAACTGCCTACGCCTTTTACAAAGCAGGAGGAGAACCAGTATTAATTCATTTGAATGACCTCCTGGAAAAACCAGACCTCCTGGAAAAATGTCATGTGTTCTCAATACCAGGTGGGTTTTCTTTCGGAGATGATATTGCCTCGGGACGCATACTTGCAAACAGGCTGAGATACAGATTAGAAAAACAACTTACAAAATTTATTAATGATGGAAAACTAATAATAGGAATTTGCAACGGTTTTCAAGTAATGGTAAAAATGGGCATACTCCCCCTGTTTAATACACAATTCGAACAAAATGTTACTTTGTCTCACAATGATTCCGGAAGATTCGAAGATAGATGGGTTACCTTAAAAATCAACACCTCATCTCCTTGCGTATGGACAAAAGACTTAGAATATATCGAACTCCCCATAAGACACGGTGAAGGAAAGTTTATTCCCCAAAACTCTACTATACTCAATAAATTACACCGACAAAACCAGATTGTTTTCCAATATGCTAAAGATGATGGGGCACTTGCAAATCAAGAATATCCACTAAATCCTAATGGTTCTGTAGATGACATAGCGGGAATCTGCGACCCTTCAGGAAGAATATTAGGAATGATGCCACACCCTGAGGCTTTCTGGGATGCAACTTTACATCCACATTGGCAAAGAAGAAAAATGAAAGGCAATGGAGACGGATTAAAAATATTTGTCAACGGTGTTGAATATGCGAAGAAAAATTTATAAAAAATTTAATTAACTCATACTTACGCAAATGAAACGTAACCAAATAGAATTTACACCTTACGAATTTCATCTAATAGACAATCAAAAACGTTGGCAAAAGGCGTTAGAATTAATACAATTAGAGTCTAAAATCGGTATAGACATAGAAGCGGACAATAGAGGGGAAATCCCTGAAATATGTCTAATACAAATTTCTATCCGTGGATTTGACTTTATATTAGACCCTTTAGCAGGATTTCATTTCTACGAACTTGGCGAGATATTAGAAAACAAAAACTTCTTAAAAATTTTCCACGGATCAGACTACGACCTAAGACTCTTATGGAACCAATATAACTGGAAAGTAAACAACATATTCGACACAATGTGGGCAGGGAAAATCCTCGGAGAAAAGCAGGTTGGACTTGTTACTGCTCTGGATAAATTCCTAAATGTTACTCACGATAAAAAATACCAATGCTCAAACTGGAGAAAAAGACCATTATCACACAAACAACTCGAATATGCAAGTAGAGATTCGCACTACCTAATCCCATTAGAAGAAAGACTTGAAGAATTACTTCTCGAAAAAAACTTATTAGAAGAGGCTAAAGAATATTTCGAAGAACTCGCTTTAGAAGCAGTATTAATGAGCGATAATGACTACTTCTCAAAGATAGTTTCCTTTCAAGAACTTCCTGAACATAACTACCTTGTCTTCAAGAATCTGCATAAACTAAGAGAAGAAATAGCACAATCCAAAAGTGTATTCCCCACTCAGGTTATTTCCAACAAGTCCCTATTCCAGTTAGCACTTGAACTTCCTACAGATGAAAACCAATTAGATAGGATAAAAGACATCAAGAAGACATTGAAGTACCTAT
>CAZZMK010000177.1:0-5990 GCA_964655185.1 uncultured Nitrospirales bacterium
GATTCAGGTGGAATACAGGAAGAAGCACCTTCGCTCGGCAAACCCGTATTAGTACTCAGAGATACAACAGAAAGACCCGAGGCAATTGAAGCAGGAACTGCTATTTTAGTAGGACCACATTACGATAAAATAATAGAAACAGCACAGAAATTACTCGATAATGAGGAAACTTATAAATCAATGGCGAATAAAACAAACCCGTATGGGGATGGTAAAGCATCACCGAGAATTGCTAAACATCTTATTCAAACTCTTAACAAATAGAGGAAACATAAAATGAAAAAAATTTGTGTGATAGGTTTAGGCTATATTGGTTTACCTACCGCTGGAGTACTTGCGTCCGCAGGTTACAATGTAATAGGTGTCGACATCTCGGAGAGGATAGTAAACACAATCAACAGAGGCGAAATCCACATAGAAGAACCTGGATTGCTAACTCTAATTAAGGCAGGTGTTTCTTCAAAACAATTAATTGCCCAGACTGTTCCAACAAATGCTGATGTATTCATAATTGCAGTTCCTACGCCTATAACTGAGGAAAAGAAAGCGGATATGCGGTATGTAATATCTGCTGGAGAAAGTATTGTTCCATATTTGGATAAAGGAAACCTAGTAATATTAGAGTCGACGTCTCCCCCGGGGACTTGTCAGAATTTACTCAAACCCATTTTAGAGCGTTCGGGATTAAAAGTTGGTAAGGATATTTACCTTGCACATTGCCCTGAAAGGGTATTGCCTGGAAAAATTCTCCATGAATTAATTCACAACGACCGTATCATAGGTGGCATTACACCTAAGTGTGCGGAACTTGCAAAAGAAATTTACTCCTCTTTTGTGGAAAGTGAAATTTTCCTCACAGATGCTACAACAGCAGAGATGGTCAAACTTATGGAAAACACTTACAGAGATGTTAATATAGCCCTGGCAAACGAAACTGCAATTCTTTGCGAAAAACTCGGTATAAATTTTTGGGAAGTAGTAAAATTGGCTAATCATCATCCACGAGTTCACTTGCACTTAGCAGGTCCAGGTGTTGGGGGGCATTGCATATCAGTAGACCCGTGGTTCCTTGTAGAAGCGTTTCCAGCCGAAACCAAAATAATTAAAACCGCTCGTGAGCGTAATGATGGCATGCCTTTGTATGTTGTAAAAAAGATTGAGACCATTCTTAAGAATATTCAAACACCTAAAGTTGCACTACTCGGACTCGCCTACAAAGGAAACGTTGACGATATAAGAGAAAGTCCATCATTACATGTATATAGCCAACTCCTATTAAGGAATTACAAAATATCAGTTCACGACCCACACATAAAACATCATCCCCCTATGCCACTTGACACATTAGAATCAGCACTAAAAGATGCAGACTGTATAGTAATTCTTACTGCCCACGATGAATTCAAGAAAATAGAGCCCGAATCCGCAAGTAAACTGGTGAGAACAAAAAATATTCTTGACACACACAATATAATTAACACAGAAGAGTGGGAAAAATACGGATTTAATATAAATATTTTGGGTGTTGGAAAACCACAAAACTAATCGGAGAATAGGTCAATGGGTAAACAATGGGGTGGGCGTTTCGAAGAAAAAACTGACCCGATAGTAGAAATGTTTACATCATCTATCGATTATGATATCAGGCTCGCAAAATTCGACATTCAGGCGAGTATAGCCCATGCACGAATGCTTGGGAAACAGAAGATTATCCATAAGAGTGAGGCTAATAAAATTATATCTGCACTAAAAGAGATAGAAAAAGAAATAGAAAATGGTAAATTTAAGTGGAACTATTCTCTGGAAGATGTTCATACCAACATCGAAAATGCCTTGATACAAAAAATTGGCGAGATTGGTAAAAAACTTCACACAGCCAGAAGTAGAAATGACCAGGTAATAACAGATGTCCGACTTTGGACAAGAAATGAAATCGATTCTATAGTAAACCTTATTAGAGAATTTCAAACTGAACTCATAAGGTTTGCTGAGGAGAATATAGATATTATCATCCCTGGCTACACCCATCTCCAGCCTGCACAGCCTGTTCTGCTCGCTCACCATATACTCGCATATTTTGAAATGCTTCAGAGGGATAAGGAAAGATTTCTACAAACAAGGCAGAGAACAAATGTCCTTCCCCTCGGCTCTGCCGCTTTAGCAGGGACTCCGCATCCTATCGACCCCAAATCTGTAGCGGAGGAACTTAAGTTCGACCGCACATGCGAAAACAGTATGGACGCAGTCTCAGATAGAGATTTTATAATTGAGTTCATATTCAATTCTGCGATTCTGATGATGCATCTATCCCGCTGGGCTGAAGAATTAATTATCTGGTCCTGCCCCCAATTCGGATTCATTGAGATAGGCGATGCCTTCACTACAGGCTCAAGCATTATGCCTCAAAAGAAGAATCCAGACATAGCAGAGTTAATCAGAGGCAAAACGGGGAGAGTTTATGGGAATTTGATTGCTCTTCTTACACTAATGAAAGGTCTACCACTTACATACAACAGAGACCTCCAAGAAGACAAAGAGCCATTATTTGACACCGCAGATACAGTAAAAATGACGCTAACAGTATCTATAAGAATGCTCCCTTCTATAAAACTACTCAAAGATAACATCCGAAAGGCTCTCGACTTAGGGTATATGGAAGCAACAGACCTTGCCGATTACCTTGTGAGCAAAGGCGTACCCTTCCGTGATGCACATTCCATAGTTGGCAAGGTAGTCCTTTATGCAATCAAGCATCAAAAACCGCTACGTAGCCTTGCAATAGATGAATACAAACAATTCTGTCCATTCTTCGACAAAGACTTATACGAGATTCTCAAACCTGAAACTATCGTAGCCCGTAGAAACTCCCCTGGTGGCACCAGCCCCTCTCAAGTCAAAAAAGCAATAACCCACGCCAAAAAAAGAATCTAACTAAATCTATAATCATTCTTCTTAAAAGTTACAAAAAAGGCGATGAGTAGGATTTTGTCTACTCACCGCACAATAGTGATATGTTAATTCCAATTTATGATGATAATATCACGGACCTGCGCAGTAACCGTCTTCACTCTCGGGGTCCTCGGGACACGGATGATACCCACCTATGTTGAAGAAATGGATTAACCTCAGCAATTCACTCAAGTTAATCATCCAATCTTGCGGGTTATAGTCAGACGCATGTGGTCTGCAACTCTTGTCCCCATCATATCCAGCCATATAACCATCCTCTGATTGCTCCCCAGGTAGAGCACAATGATATCCACCAATATTGAAGAACTGAATTACACGTAACAGTTCGCTAAGACTGATTTGTCCGTCTCCATTCTGGTCTGCACTATGTTGAGGTGGTACTGCGCCTTCTCCTTCACCTTCTACCACTCCTTCAGGGGTACCTTCTCCTTCTACTACTCCTTCGCCCTCAAGCACTCCTTCTACTACTCCTTCACCCTCAAGCACTCCTTCTACTGCTCCTTCACCCTCAAGCACTCCTTCTACTACTCCTTCACCCTCAAGCACTCCTTCTACTACTCCTTCAGGTATCTGTTCAAACTCGACACCTATATTCCTATTTCTATCCATTAGCACTTGAATAGAAGGCTCATTCGGATTCGAAACACCTTCAAGGTCACCTGTCCACCTCACGAATCTCCAACCGTCATCAGGTTGAGCGGTCAAATTAACCAATGTTCCCGATTCATACTGATGCTCAACACCAGGTTCAGGTACTGTTGTTCCTTGTCCTACTTCTACAGTAATTCTTAATGTATACATAATCTTACCAAACTTAGCGATCAACCTTGTATTCCCCTCCATAACAAATTGATATGGATTTTCGGGTGAAACTAACTCATTGGTATCTAAATCATACCATCCTAAGAAGGCATAGCCAGGATTAGGAACAGCATAAAGTTCTACAGGAAATCCTTCTGCAAGTCTGTATGTTCCAGGCGATGGAGTAATATACCCATCAAACTCTCGCCATAACTCTAAACTATACCCTGTTGACTCAAACCATGCTATAAAATCGTAATTCGCATCTATGGTCATAAGCGCAGTAAACCAGTATATCCATTGCTCTTCCTGGTTTGGTCCTGGGTTCTTAATAATCTGCCATCCACCAAAGTAATTATCAGGATTCGGATTGGCTATTAACTCAACCTGTTCTCCATCTACATAGCACCCCGAACCAACTGCTGGTATTGTAATTCCTGAACCTGTGCCAGCAGTGGCTATATTCACATTCCAGTCACACTCTTCAAACACCGCACGGAAATAATAATTAGTTATCGAAGGATTAAATTCAACCGGATATGGATTCATGTTAGTTATAGGGTTGTAATTCTCATCTAACCAATGCTTGAATCTCCATCCCTCATCAGGATAAGCAATAAGTGTGCAATATTGCCCGTCAACATATCCGTAGACTCCAGGTGATGGTGGCTCCGTTGTTCCACCTCCTACTACTTCATACAAGTAAACTAAATATTGTGCATCTCCAAACCTTGCCACAATTCGCTTGGTTCCCATCTCGGGTTCAACTTTGAATGCATAGAAATGATTTACCGAAATTAACTCATCAGTATCATAGTCATACCATCCGAGGAATGCATACGGATTATTATTAGTCGCATTCAGAAATACCCACTGCCCCGCTTGATAATAATAAGTTCCAGGTGCTGGGCTTATATCTCCAGAGAATTCAGGACCTTCCTTATATAATACAAGTGTTAAATCTGCAGGGACAAAATTAGCAGTAATTGTTTTGTTCCCATCCATCAAAATTTCTATAAAATCGTTATAGGGATAAGCAAACCCTATATCACCCGTCCACTCACTGAAGAACCATCCAGGGTTTGCATTAGCAAAGACAGTAGCAATCTCGTTTTCGTTATAATAATGGACACCAGGCGAAGGATTAGTCGCCCCTCCTTCAGGTGGATTTACATTTATAGTTAGAGTATATATAACAACTGGCACAAATACCGCTTTGTAATACTTATTACTATCCATGGTCACCGTTATGTTCGAAACCGTTCCTAACCAATTTCCTACTTCATCCTCCCAGTGGTCAAACCTATACCCTCCAGTTGACCATGCAGTTAGATCTACTTGCACACCTGACGCATAATAGTATGTACCAGGATATGGGTATACACCTCCACCCATATTCGGGGTATAAGCAGTTGTTAACGTATAACCCGTATCTTCAAAAACTGCTCCTACAACTTTATCACCATCCATCAAAACATTCGCCGACAATTGAGTTCCATAAGACGCTACATCATCAGTCCAACCAGCAAAATATGCTCCCGGCCCTGTTAGAGCGTACAAAAATACCTGCCTCCCTGCAATATATCTATAAACGCCTGAACCCTGCGGGAATTCATCAACTGAGCCGTTTCCCGTCAAATTAAAAGTAATAGAGTAAGTAGATTCAGTATCTACAAATACCGCCCTAACTCTAATATCTTTGGTTACATTGTAAAACCAATAAAATTGAGATTCAGTCAATAAAACGTAGTCACCTAACCCCTCATCATAGATTTCCCACTGCTTAAACGCATAATTACTTCCATTCTGTGGATATGCCCTTATTGCAAATGAAGAATTATATTGTAGCGGAGTAATTCCAACAGGTGGGTTAGTTATTCCCTCCCCCACAATCTCTACTTCAATACTTGCTTCGCAAACACCTTCACGATTAAGCCAACCACCAGGCTGAACTTTTAGTGCCAATTCATCAACTAATCCACAATATTCATCTGGAACGGGGTTATAACTTATATCTATACCATCACCCGGTCCAATACCTTCATTATCAACTAAGTATCCAAAATATTCTATTTGGTTATAAGAAAGGTCAACAAAATTTAATCCAGTATAATCGAGAAGTGGGTTAATATCAACTATCTGATTATTGCTAAGATGTAATTCCTCTAATGTGGCTTTTGGAGCACCATCCAAGTCCATCGCCCAAATATTGGAAATCT
>CAZZMK010000178.1:0-8793 GCA_964655185.1 uncultured Nitrospirales bacterium
AAAAAAGGATAATTTGGGGAGGAATAATTAGTCTTGTAACTGCACTTCTTATGTTTGTACTCGCACTCTTATATTTTTCTTTCTTCAATTACGAAAATTCACCTGTGCAAGCAATAGAGATTCACAGCCCTTCAGTTTTTAGTACGGATATCCCAACCTCTCCCCCACCGCAAAACGGTACAAAAAATAAAGACATGTAACCCCCTTAATTTTAAATTTCGTATTTTAAACTCGATAGTACAAAATCTATCTTCTTTTTACCTACAGTAACTTCCTTCCCATCTATAAGTAATTCATTCGCAAAGTTAGGATTAGATAGACCACTAGTTTCAATAGAAAATGAGGATACCACTGCTTTTATTACTATATACCCTAAGGGAAACTGCATACCAAAGAAGTAACCACCTACGTAACATTCTTGAAGCGAGTAATACATTTTGAACGTGTATGTCCAGATAACATAATAAACTGTTTATTCGTAAAAGAAGCAAAAAATCCCTTACTTATTATGTGCTGAAAAGAGTAATACTATCGCAAAAATCATTAAACCTAAATACATCAGTTACAGGTAGTATCGGAGAATGAAATCAACAAGAACTACATACCATTAGAATTTTCTAAAATATTTTTCAGCCTCACTAATTAATCTAAGGACATAATCCGTTGATACCCTTGTTATCATCCTTCCTTGAATCATTGCTATCTCTGGTACACATAACATAGTAAGTTTTAGTAGAAGGTAAAAAATATGTTAAGCCTATACTATAGAATAAAATGTTACTAAGCATAAAAGATAAATCAACAACGAAATCCCAGTGAAGCGATTGTTACTACGAGGAAAATTTTACTACGCTCAGAAGAATTAAAGTCTTGATTTCCAGGGCTAAAAAAAATTTTCATAATCAACTCAAATAATTTCACCAACCTACCTACGACGCCCTCACTCTCATAAAAACTGACACCCTATATAACTAAAAGTTCAATACTTTGGTAAAAATATCAGACAAAAATCTCTTGAAAATTTGAAAAAATTCGAGGCCAAAACAGACTTATTTCAAATTTTACCTTTGGCACCTACCCCTAGATAAGCTTCAGGACATGAGCAAAGATAACCCCCTTTCTTTATTACTATCTAAACTACAGATAATTTTTATACTAACTCACTAATCTTTTGGTCTTCTGTTTAAGATTGCAATAATTAATCCAACTATACCAATGCCCCAGAATGCCCATTGATAAGTTGAAACCTGCAAGGCTAACGAAGGAGGGAGTACTTGAGCGAGAATTCCCAGAAAATCGAGTACTCCTACTCCGAAACCAACTACTACTAAAAGAATACCGACTATAACCATTTCACTAATCCTTTAGACTTTATAAGAGATTATAAAATACAATATAGATAACTTCAACCTCTAAACCTTTTAGTTAGTGGAAAATATGGACCAAAATTACGAGGAAAAAATAAGAGAGTTAGAGGAACAAATACGACAGTTAAATGAACAACTATCTAAACTTATAGGAGAAAAAAATAAAACCCCAACTGAAAAGCGGACAGAATTTATAGGAAATCACACACCTACACGGAGTTTAGATAAACCAGAACATCAAAAAAATCTCACTCCAGACAGTGAAAGGGTTAGGGAAGTCCTAAGAGAAATTAAAAACTCTGTGGGTAAAAATTTAGAAAAGAAAATTGGGGTGGAGTGGGCTACAAGGATATCAGCGGTACTCGTAATGACTACTTTCGTGCTAATATCACGAGCAACTTTTTTCTCAGAAATTTTTAACCCCGTCAGTAAGGTTTTATTTATATATGGATTCTCTCTTCTATTTCTTTTCGTGGGTTTACTAAGTAAGAAGAGGAGTATTCTTACCGATTCAATAGTAAGTTGTGGATTAGCAGGTATACCTTACGCTACTTATGCTCTGTTTTTCTTAGAAGGTACACAGTTTACTTCTATATCACCTGATAATACTTTCCTTTTATTGTTCGGATTGGGAATTATTTTAATTACCGAGCTTCCTTTAATATTAGTCTCTCACAAAAGAGAAAGTGCAACAATAGCGGGAATTGGTCTTTTCCTTAATTACTATACAGTCGCCCTAAGTTGTTATGGGACGCCTGATTTACCTCACCTTACTTACGCTTTAGTTACAAGTTTATTTATAGCCCTCGTAACTTTCATATTTCATATTCTTCACAAATGGTTTTTTCTTTCCTGGGGAGGTGTAATAAGTTCGTACCTAACCTATACCTATGTTTTCATATACCTGAACCCAAATACATACTTGAAGATACCTGACAAACCTTATTTTTGGATTTCCTTCGCATTTTTAACCGCAAGTTTTATAATTTTTTCCACAACATGCATCATCGAAGCAAAAAGAAAAAACGAATATAGAAAAGGCATCGCTCCTCTTGTAGGATTAAACTCTTTTATCTATTTTGCTCTATCCTTTTATCTGATTAGGGTAAACTACCTTGAATACGAATATATTTTTAGAAGTATATTTACTCTTTTCCTACTAACCTTTGCAATCTTAGCCAATTTAATCGGGGAGAGATATAACTATATATTCAAGATTTTTGCAATAAAGACTTTTATAATGGCTACTCTAGCACTCCAGGCTTATTTCTCCGGAGAAAAATTACTTGTTGCGTTGAGCATAGAATGCCTCGCTCTTTTCCTTGCCTATAAAAGAAGTGGGTATGAAATATACAAATGGATGAATTTATTCCTATTAATCTTTACATTCTTATGGGGGGTAGCCTACTTTAATGTTTCGGGAATAATTAGGATTTTTCAATATAAGATACCAATAAAGTGGTTTTCGATAGTCACATCCGCCATCGTGCTCAATCTCGTAGGGGTGCTATACGAACATTTTGGGGATAAAGATTTGTATGCTATACTCGACATAGCAAGAAGAAATTCAATACCATCATTCTACCTTGCAATATTACATGCTTGCTCTGCGTCGTTATTAATACTATTAATAACACTCTCGAGTTTCATCGGAGACATAAGACTCCCGTACATATTAATGTTCCAATTTCTTTTGGTATTCGGATTCGGATATATGACCTTAACGAGGGCTTTAGAATTTTGTAGTGCTTTGCTTCTCGTATCATCACAAATTACCTTCTTAGTTGGATACTTTTATTTCAAATATCCATTAGCAGATAACAATTACATTACTACACTAAGTTTCTTGCTTGCCTTTATATCGTTTTTAGGTTCATATGTCGCTGAGAGGTTTTTTACCTCTATTACACATTCCCAAAACGACATACTACATTTCATTCCTACTCTCTTCTTTTACTCAATCAGTATATTGATACTCACTACTGTCTTATTAAACACTTTACCGCCTTCAATATTCTTGAGTTTTCTAGCACTTTCAGGTATAGGACTATTTTACCTTGGATATGTTAATAAATTTAGGGGAATGTGTCTTTCCGGGTACTGCTTAACAACTATCTCAGCATTCACACTAATGTATTTATCTTCCCAATTAGAGCGGTCTGCACTATCTTGGGAGTTTGTAGCTCCAATAATCTTAACCTCTCTATCTTTAATCCTTGCAGAAAGAACAATCTATCTAATGACTGTAAAATCAGAAGTAAAAGAGAAAGTAGGTAAAGCATTAAGAGTTGGATTTGTTATCATTTTACTTTCGACATTGATGTTTTACGGGTATGCCTCATTCCCAAGAGAGTTGTTGATATTTTACTGGCTCTTCGTAGGTATAGTTCTTATTTTAATAGGTATTTTCATTCAGGAATCGCTTTACAGATGGGCAAGTTTCTTCGCAATCCTAATAACCATTTTACGAGTCTTCTTCGTTTTTAATTACATATCGTCGGAGATATATAGAATTTTAAACTTTGCTTTTTCTGCTTTGGTATTGTTAGCAATCGGTTGGATATATACGAAAACAGAGGATGTAAAAAAGGATGAATAAACTCGAAGATGGAGCGAGAAAAATCTGCAAAGTATTGAAAGACAACGGCTATGTGGCTTACTTTGCAGGTGGATGTGTAAGAGACATGCTCCTTCATAGAACTCCTAAAGATTATGATATTGCAACTAATGCTATGCCAGATACCATAAGTTCTCTTTTCCCCAAATCTATAACACTATGGAAAAACTTCGGGGTAGTTCGAGTACTCCTCCCTGAAGGAGAGTATGAGGTTACAACATTCAGGTCAGATGGTCCATATTTAGATGGTAGACATCCTTCTACTGTAACATTCTCAAGTGCTGAAGAGGATGCCAAAAGAAGAGATTTTACTATTAATGCTTTATTCTATGACCCCTTCGAAGAAAGGGTGATTGATTTTGTAGGAGGTATAGAAGACCTTAAAAATGGAATCATAAGAACTGTAGGAGACCCACAACAAAGATTTTCTGAGGATTACCTCAGACTAATTAGATGTGCAAGATTCAGTGCAAGATTCAAGTTCAAAATAGAACAAAACACTTTAATCGCAATGGGGAAATTAAAAGACGGGATCAAAAAAGTTTCTGCAGAGAGAATTCGAGACGAAATTACTAAAATGCTAACAGAAGGAAACCCAAGGCAGGCATTTGAAATATTAGAACAAACAGGCTTACTGGAAGAAATTCTCCCTGAGTTATCACATTTAAAAAATGTGCCACAACCACCTGAATATCATCCAGAAGGAGATGTCTTATCTCATACCTTTTTATGCCTTGAAAAACTTCCTGAAAACCCTCCGATAATTCTTGCTCTTGGGGTTTTGCTACACGATGTAGGAAAAAAATTCTCTTTTACTGTGGAAGAACGGATAAAGTTTCCAAAACATGAAGCAGTGGGAGCGGAGATAGCAAAAAATATATTAGAAAGGCTTAGATTTTCTAAAAATGAGATTGAATCGGTTTGTTGGCTTATAAAGAACCATATGTGCCTTATACAATTTCCACAGATGAGAGAAAGCACCAAAAAAAGGTTATTTATGCATCCTTTGTTCCCCTATCTTATTGAGTTAGTGAGAATTGATATACTTGCAAGCCACGGCGACATATCCCTTTTGGAAATAGTTCAGGAAAACTGGAAGAATTTTTTGTTGGAAAAGCCGAAGGTAAAGCCCCTACTAAGAGGGAAAGACCTTATAGAAATGGGATACACACCGGGTCCCATATTCAAAGAAATCTTAAATGCTGTAGAGAACGCACAATTAGAAGGGCAAATCACTTCTATTGAAGAGGCCCGTCAATTTGTATTAGCCAATTGGCCCTTATCTAAAGTGGAAGATACCTAATAGGGTCACATCCCATTAAATTACCACTTATTTTTGATAAAATTAAATAAAGTTTTTCTTTAGGATTTCATAGATGAATATTCATCAGATAATCGAAAAACTCCAAAACGATGAAGAGTTTAAGAAAAACTTAACAAAGTGGGAGGTTCTACCTGCAACACCTCCACAATACAAGGAATTTCCTAACACATTAGAAGAAAAACTCATAAATGCGCTTGCATATCAGGGCATTCATCACTTATACACACATCAAGCAGAGGCGATAGAAACTATTTTAAGAGGAGAAAATGTGTGCGTGGTTACCCCAACTGCATCAGGTAAGACCTTATGTTATAACATACCTGTACTGAACGAGATATTGAAAAGGCCAAACACGAGGGCCTTGTATCTCTTCCCAACTAAAGCACTATCACAGGACCAATTACATGAACTCCGCTCTATAATTGATTACCTTGATGTAGGGATAAAGACATTTACATTTGATGGTGATACTCCCACTTCTGCAAGGCAGGCGATAAAAAGTGCGGGGCAAATAGTAATCTCAAACCCTGACATGCTACATACAGGTATACTACCCCATCACACTATTTGGCTAAAACTTTTTGAAAATCTGAAATTTGTTGTGATAGACGAAATCCACTATTACAGGGGAGTGTTGGGAAGTCACCTAACAAATATATTGAGGAGACTTAAGAGAATATGTAATTTCTACGGTTCAAAACCTCAATTTATTTGCTGTAGCGCAACTATAGCAAATCCAAAAGAATTAGCAGAAAAGATAATTGAAGAGCCTGTAATATTAATTGACAAAAGTGGTGCACCTCGGGGGGAAAAACATTTTTTGTTCTATAATCCCCCTGTAATAGATAAAGACTTAGGCATTCGAAAGTCTTCTACTAAGGAAGCTACAAGAGTTGCCAGCAAACTAATATCGAAGGACATCCAAACCATTATATTTGCTCGAAGCAGATTGCAGGTCGAATTAATCACCACTTACTTAAAAGACTTAGCAAAAAAAATAAAGATTGACGAAAGCAAAATTTGTGGATATAGGGGCGGTTACCTCCCTACAGAAAGGAGGAAAATTGAAGAAGGGTTAAGAAAAGGAGAAATTTTAGCAGTAGTTAGTACAAACGCTTTAGAATTAGGTATAGACATTGGTTCTTTAGATGCGTGTATAATCGTCGGTTATCCAGGCAGTATTTCAAGCACCTGGCAACAGGCAGGAAGAGCAGGTAGAAAACAAACCCCTTCTCTCATCATATATATAGCATCCAGTACTCCCCTCGACCAATTTATAGTGAACCACCCCGAGTACTTCTTTCAACAACCACCTGAAAATGCTACTCTTGACCCAAATAACTTATATATACTTTCAAGCCATCTCAAATGCGCTGCCTTCGAACTTCCATTTATGGAAGGCGAGAAATTTGGCTTGGACGAATACTCCACTAAGGCTATCCTTGAGTATCTTCAAGAAGAGAAAATACTCCATAAGGTAAGGAATCAATGGTATTGGAGTGCAGAATCATACCCTGCTCAAGAAATAAGTTTAAGAACCGCAGCACCAGGGAATGTAGTGATATTAGATGTTGAAAATAACGGTAGAGTTATTGGTGAAGTAGATTTCTTCTCCGCGCCTGTAGAAGTCTACGAAAATGCTATTTACATGCACCAGAGTGAAACATACACAATCGAAAAACTTGACCTTGAGGACCGAAAGGCATATGCACGAGCAGTAGAAACAGATTATTACACTGATGCAGAGTTAAAAGTTGACATAGGAATCATCGATCAGTGTGAAGAAACCGAAGAAATACTACATAAAAAGGTCTGGGGAGAACTTAAGGTAACCTGGTTACCCACTATTTACAAAAAGATTAAATTCGGTACACATGAGAACGTAGGCTGGGGAGAGATTCACCTCCCTGAACAAACTATGCATACCATCGGATACTGGATAGAATTTTCAAATGAAATTTTTAATGAAGCCAATATACCAATAGAACAAGTAAGCGATACTTTAGTAGCATTAGCCACTGCTCTAAGACAAGTTGCACCAGTAGAGGTTTTATGTGACCCTTCAGATATCCGTCCACACGCCCTTCTAAAATCACCAATTTCTCAAAAACCGACCGTGTTTCTATACGAAAAATATCCTGGAGGTGTAGGAATAGCTGAAAAGATATACCATCAACACTACGAATTAATATCATCTGCCTTATCGCTATTAGAAAGTTGTAAATGCAAAACTGGCTGCCCAAGTTGTGTTGGTCCAATGGTTGAGGCAGGCAAAACAGGTAAAGAAAACGCCCTAAAACTATTAAAACTAATCTCATCACTAAAAAATAAAATTACCTTTATCCACTATAAAAAGGGATAGTGAATCTTGAAGGAAAAGAATCTGAACATAGAAAAACTTTTTCAAAAATTAGGATTAATTAAAGCTTCTGATTTACTTAAACAACGCCAAGAAGAAAGCATACAAAACAAAAAACAAGATTCAAGTGACCACATTAATTCCATGCAAGAGAAACCAGGGTCTTCTCAAATAATAAAAAACATAAGAGAAAAACTCGCATCATTACCTAAAACTTCAACTAAAACCACAGAGACCTCTAAACAAACTAATTATTCCAAAGCTATATCTCACACATTTGGTGGAGAGATATACTGCTACTGCGACACAAGCTGCCTTAAGTTTTCTAATGTCTATCCTCATTCATACAAATACGGAGAAGTAACTCTAAGCGATGCGCTAAATTTTTCGGTGAAGCAGGCAAAAATTTCATCTCCTGGACTTGATATCCCTGAATTTGATGTTTACAAAGCAATCTTTATAGATACTGAGACAACATCATGCTTTGGTGGAACTGGTACTGTTGCGTTTCTAATAGGAATTGGCTATTTTGATATAGATAAAAATTTCCACATAGAACAATTTTTTATGAGGGACTATGATGAAGAAATCCCTGCTCTTCAAGGAATAAGTGAGTACATAGAAAAAAGTACTATATTAATAGGCTACAACAGTAAATGTTTCGACCTACCCTTACTAAAGAACAGGTATCTAATGAATAAGATGATCTTCCCTAACGAGGAGATTTTACATTTTGACCTTATGCATGTAGCAAGAAGGTTTTGGAATAGAAGATTAGTAGATTGCTCTCTTGCAACTGTTGAGAGAGAAATACTTGGCGTAAGGAGATTTGGTGATATACCTGGTTCAATGATACCGAAGATATGGGTAGATTATATATCCACAGGTAGGAGTAATTTGATTCCTAAAATACTCTACCATAATGAAAAAGATATACTATCTCTTGTGGGGATTATGGCATGGCTCTCTGAAAGAATTCTTATCCCGCGCGGAAGAGGATTTGAGGAAATCAACGATAAACTTGCTTTGATGAGGCTTCAAATGAAGTGTGGAAATTACAAAGACGCAAAAGAAACTGCGGAACATCTATTGGAAATCTGCAATACACCCTTTACTCGATTTGAAT
>CAZZMK010000179.1:0-5770 GCA_964655185.1 uncultured Nitrospirales bacterium
TATTCTTCAATTGCCATTGGATTTACAGTTCCGAGCCTTTGAATTTGTTGCTTTATTTCTTCTATTTTCTGGGCTCGTTCATTTTCATCTAAATCATCTGCCCCAATTTCCTCAGTAGAGAGAGATTCGAGGTCTGTTTTATACTCTTCTATTATTCTCGCTCTCAAAAATTCCCCTTGTTGTGATAGTTGCGATACACGAAGTTCAATACCATGAATTTCTTCTTGTAGTACTTGAATCTGGCTACGCAATTCCTTTGCTTTTTTACCTAACTCCTCATAAGTTTCTGAAGATCTTTGGTAGTCCCCCTGCCTGTTAACCAAGTTTTGCTGAACTGAGTCGCGCATTTGATTAAGTTGGGCAAGTTTGGCTCTATACTCCGCAACTTTTTCTTGTAGATTATGTATTTTTGAGATAGTATCTTCTAAATTAGATTTCGATATCTTTAATGAGTTCAGAATTTCTTCTTTTTCAGAAATGAGTTTTGCGATTTGGCTTTCTGTACTCTGGATATCAGCAGATTGCTTTGTTTGAATTACTCGGTAGTCTGCGATTTCTTTTCGTATGTTTTCTATCTGATATCTGATTTCTTTAATTTCATTTTCCAATTGAGAAATTATACTCTTTATTGTATCTTCATCTAATTGTTCAGATTGAGCATGTATTCCGATTTGTGCTGATTCATTATCTATTTTTTCAAGTTCCTTTTGAAGTGTTTCTATATCTGCGGAGATACTTTCTATTTGGTGAAGAATTTGTTCTCGAGTAGTGGTAGTTTTAGTAAGTTGAATTGTTAGATTTTGGATGTCAGAATTTTTAAGAAGGATTTGTTGGCGGATATTTTGTATTTCCGCTTCGAGTTGTTTCCTCTTTTCAATAAGGTTTTGAGTTTCTTTTATTGCTTCAGTTATAGATGCTGATAATTCATCTAATTTCGTCTCCAAATTTTGTATTTCAGTAGTTCGTGATAATAATCCGTGTGCTTCATATTTTGTTCTACCGCCAGTTACCGTGCCTGCAGATGTAATTACTTCGCCTTCTAATGTTACGAGTTTGGGATGACTCTGATATTGTTTTGCAATCAGGATTGCCTCATCTATGGTTGAGACTACATATGTATTGTAAAATATATACTTCAGTGCAGGAGAAATTTCCTCAGGTGCGGATACAAAATTCATTGCATGTCCAAGCACACCTGGCAACTTCAAATTTTCATCAATATTTTCATTTGCGGATGGTTTAAGTGTGTCTAAAGGTAGAAAAGTTACTCTGCCAGCCAGGTTTTGTTTAAGAAAGGCGATTGCAAGTTTGGCGTGCTCAGCGGTTCGCACTACAATATTATTAATGTTACCGCCCAGAGCAGATTCGATAGCAATTTCATAGCCTGGCTGAACTTGAATCAGTTCGCCTATTGGTCCGAGAATTTGGTCTCCGCCGAGGATACCATCGTTTTTCGCACTCATTACCGCTCGTACGCCACCCGCATATCCTTCGTATTTTCCCCTTAACTCCTTGAGTGATGTCAGCCGAGACTCAAGCCTACTGTATTCTTCTCTTTGATTCTGGATGTTATTTTCTTTAACTTTTATTTCTTCAGTTAGCGTTTTTAATCTCGCTTCATATACGTTGAGGGTTGAATTCAAGGTGTTAATTTCATTTTCTAAAATAACTTTCTGAGATTCTATTCGGCTCTTTTCACTTTCAATTTCGTCTATTTTCATTTGGAGTTCGGAAATCTTTTCTTTTGCTTCGGATATTTGCTTTTCTATGCTATGTTTTTGGTTTTGGAGCAGTTCTATTCGGGATTGTAGCCGATTTTTAGAGTTGATGAGGTCTATTAATTGTTGTTGTTTTGCCTGAAATTGGTTTTGGAGTTGTGAAATCTTTTGAGACAGTGCATTTTCTTCTTCGTTTAGGCTTGATAACTTCTGCTGGGTATTATTTAATTCTTCAGCGAGTTTTAGTTTTGTGTTGGTAAGTTCAGTAATTTCTGAATCAATGGATGTTAGTCTATTTAATTTTTCTTGCTCAGATTCCTTTGAGGTCTTGATTGAATTGTTTAGATATTCTATTTCCCTTAAATGGATATTTAGTTCGTTCTCCAATTTTGCCATGTCATTTTCTATCTTATGTAGTTCATCTCTTTGATTTGCCACCTCCTTTTCGTAATCTAATCTCTTTAGATAGAGTTCTTCTTGTTGTGTTTCTATTAAGGTTATGGTTTTTGATAATTCCTCGTAGGCTTTTTTCTTCTCATTGAGTAAATATTTTTCATCTTCAATATTACCTTGAAGTTGATTGTAAGTGAACCACGCATTACGGATTTCAATTTCCTTTAGTTTACATTGAAGGTTTCGGTATCTCTGAGCAATTTGGGCTTGCCTCTTTAGACTACGAAGTTGTCTTTCAATCTCGGCGATTACATCTTGAAGCCGTAGTAGATTTTGTTCGGCGAGTTCTATCTTTTTGATTGCTACTTTTCTTCTGCTTTTGTACTTTAATACTCCTGCTACTTCCTCAAACAACTCTCGCCTGTCTTCCGGGTGCGAACTTATTATTAGGTCTATCTTCCCTTGTCCAATAATGGAGTATGAATCTGTCCCAATGCCTGTGTCTAAGAAAAGTTCAACGATATCTTTAAGTCTACAAGGCGACTTATTAATGAAATATTCTCCCTCGCCTGAGCGATATACCTTGCGGGTAATTTGTACCTCATTATAATCTAAAGGTAATGTCCCATCGTGATTATCAAGGGTGATTGTTACTTCTGCCATTCCGAGGGGTGGGCGATTCTCATTTCCATTGAAGATCACATCAGCCATTTGAACGGTGCGAAGTTCTCTGCTACTTTGTTCACCGAGCACCCATCTGATAGCGTCTAAAATGTTACTTTTACCTGACCCATTTGGTCCTACTATTGTGGTAATGCCCGGATTGAAAGAAATTACCGTCCTATCCGCAAAGGATTTGAAACCAATTAGTTCAACCTCTCGTAGATACATATCTCCTCTTCTTTGTTTTTAAGATGTAAAATTATAACAACAATAATTAAATTTAATTGAAATTCGATAATGTTAGCAAACCTCCATTTTGATTATTCTTTGTATGTTTTCCGCCTTGCCAGTAGACTCGTCTATATCGATTACCACAGCATTGAGCATAGAAGGGCCATTTGCAACCTCCCACTTTTTGGGTATACTTGTGAGGAGGCGTGTTAATACTCTGTTTATTTCCATACCTATAACAGAGTTATACGGTCCGCACATTCCTACATCAGTAATATAGGCAGTTCCATTTGGAAGTATTCTTTCATCTGCCGTTTGGATATGGGTATGTGTTCCCAAAACCGCACTACACTTACCATCAAGATACCATCCGAGAGCCATTTTTTCCGCAGTGGCTTCCGCATGGAAATCTACTATTATTATAGGTGTAAACTCTTTCACTGTGGATAAAACTTCATCAGCGATACGGAACGGGCAATCCACAGGTTCCATAAATACCCTCCCAAGTAATGAGACTATACCTACCTTTACATTTTTACTTTTGCATTCCAAGATGGCGTACCTCTTACCTGGGGTATTGGGGGGGAGATTTGCCGGCTTGACGACATCGGTATCATTTTCAAGCGAATCTATGATTGAATCATACCGCCAAATGTGATTGCCCAGAGTAAATCCGTTCACCCCCGCAGTTCGAAGAAGGCTTAATGTCTCAGGGGTGGCTCCGAGTCCACCTGCACTGTTTTCTGCGTTACCTATTACTATATCAATATTGTATTCTGAGGCAAGTTCGGGTAAAAGATTGGCAACTATATTTCTACCAGGCTTTCCTATTATATCACCTAAAAAAAGCACCCTTACCATTATATTACTCCTTTGTTTGGGTTATTTCCTGAAATTTAGTGCGAATACTCCTAATATATAAGGAAAGTGAAAGTATTATCTATCGTAATTTAATTCTCTTCGGTTTTAAATTACTTAGCCATTTCTACTGCTCTTGTTTCTCTTACCACGGTTACCTTAATTTGTCCTGGGTATGTAACTTCATTTTCAATCTTTTTTGCTAATTCTCGGGCTATCATTGCTGCTTCTGCATCACTTACCTGTTCGGGCTGAACAATTACACGCACTTCTCGCCCAGCCTGAATTGCGTAAGCCTTCTCTACACCCGGGTATGAATTGCATATAGTTTCCAATTGCTCAAGTCTCTTCAGGTAGATTTGCAAACTTTCGCTTCGAGCCCCGGGTCGCGAGGCAGACATAGCATCTGCTGACTGTATAAGCACTGCCAAGACAGAGTTCATCTGCATTTCACCGTGATGTGCGCCTATCGCATTAGCAATTATGTCTGATTCGCCATATCTTTTGGCGAGGTCGTGTCCTAAGACTGCGTGAGAGCCTTCTACCTCGTGAGATAAAGCCTTTCCAATGTCGTGTATAAGCCCCGCCCGTTTTGCCTCTTGCGGGTTTAGACCCAATTCACTTGCCATTATACCTGCAAGATGGGCAACCTCTATGGAATGACGAAGGACATTTTGTCCATAAGAAGTTCTAAAACTCAACTTGCCTAATAGTTTTACTATTTCGGGGTGTAACCCGTGGACATCAGCCTCGATGCAAGCCTGTTCACCTCTCTCTTTAATAGTTTGATTTAGTTCATCGGTTACTTTTTCTACTAATTCCTCTATCCTCGCAGGATGTATTCTACCATCTTGAATCATTCGCTCAAGTACAATCTTGGCGACTTGTCTGCGGATGGGGTCGAAACCGGATATAATAACTGCCTCAGGGGTATCATCTATTATTATGTTTACACCCGTAAGGCTTTCCAGTGTCCTTATATTTCTCCCTTCTCTTCCTATAATTCTACCTTTCATATCCTCGCTTGGCAGTCCTACTACAGTTACTGTAGTTTCCGCTACGTGGTCTACTGCACACCGTTGGATAGCCTCGCTAATAATCCATTTCGCTCGTTTATCTGCTTCTTCTTTCATTTCATCTTCTATTCGTTTGAGATGTAATGCACAATCTCGCTTCACCTCATTCTCTAACATATTAAACAATTCTTTCCTCGCTTGTTCGGAAGTGAGTCCTGCTATTGCTTCCAACTTTTTGATTTGCTCCTGTTGTAAAGCAATAAGTCTTTCACGTTCCTTTTCTAATTGCTTTTCCCTCTGAATAAGTTCGCGTTCTTGAGCGCTAAGTTGCAAAGCAGTCTTATCGAGGGCTTCTGCCCTTTTTTCAATTGCTTCTTCCTTTGCCTGAATACGTTTCTCCATTGCGGAGATTTCTTTACGGAGTTCTTTACTCTCCTCTTCCATTTTTTGGCGCATTTCTAACTCAATTTCCCGTGCACGCGCTTTTGCATCACGGATTAGGGAAGCACATTCCTTTTCGGCGTCGGTAAGTTTTTGAGCATATTCGCGCTGAGCACGACTTAATATACTGTTTGCGCTAATCTTGACTGCGATTAACGCCCCGACCACGCCGAGAAGTGCCCCCACTACTAATCCTATTACGATACTTATTATCGACATGGTGGCTACTCCTCTTATCCTGGTTTGGGAAAAGGTTAGGGAACGTAAAGGAAGGTTGAGGTGGGACTTAAATTACTGAGGATGAAATAGGATTCAGACCTCGTAATTTTTTAGTTACAGAGAATAAATCTCTGCTTGATAACCATCTTCTAAAAAGAAATATATTAAGTACACGGATATTGTCCAATGTACTTTTATATCTCAACCTTTTTATTGTATTTAGTAATAGAA
>CAZZMK010000180.1:0-3096 GCA_964655185.1 uncultured Nitrospirales bacterium
TAGACCAGCATGCCTTACACGAAAGACTTATTTTCGAAAAACTGAAAAAAGAACTAAAAGACGAAAATTTTTCATATCAAAAACTAATAGTTCCCATTGTCATAGAAGTTCCAAGAGCATACTCCAAAATTGTAGAAGAAAATATAGATACATTCGCAAAGATAGGAATTGAGATAGAACCCTTCGGAGAAAGTGCATTTCAGATTGTAGGTATATGTTATTTGTATGAGGAAAGTAAATTAAAAGACCTCGTATTAGCAGTATTAGATGAACTAATGCAAGGAGAACTATTTTCCCGCGAAAA
This sequence comes from uncultured Nitrospirales bacterium, assembly GCA_964655185.1. Lineage (GTDB taxonomy): Bacteria > Hydrogenedentota > Hydrogenedentia > Hydrogenedentales > Hydrogenedentaceae > Hydrogenedens. Next base: position 305 of record CAZZMK010000180.1, read on the forward strand.
CTATATTGAATCCTTACTTGCCCTTGCCACACGAGCCTGCAAAGGCGCAATAAAAGCAGGTGATAAATTACAACCCTCAGAAAGAGTAGCATTAGTAGAGGGATTTCGCACACTAAAACCCCCATACACTTGCCCCCACGGTAGACCTATACTTATCGAACTCACACTTCAACAAATGGAAAAATCCTTCGGGAGAAGGCAATGATAGATGCCATAGCAGTGGTAGGTCCTACAGCCTCTGGCAAAACAGAACTGTCATTAAAACTTGCTGAGAAACTTAATACCGAAATAATCTCAGCCGATTCAATGCAATTCTATCAGGGGATGGAAATAGGTACTTCTGCCCCATCCCCTCAAGAAAGAAAGAAAGTCCCCCATCATTTTGTTGCATTTGTTCCCCCTGATTTTGAGATGAATGCAGGATATTACCAAGATATCGCAAGAAAAGAAATTCAAAGAATCCAATCATATGGGAAAATACCTATAATTGTAGGTGGTTCTGGGCTATATATCTCAGCAGTAACAGACGGTTTATTTGAGGGACCCGGTAAAAACGAAGAAATCAGAAAAAAAATAAAATTAGAGATTGAAACATATGGAATTGAAAATGTTTACCAGAAACTCTTATCAATAGACCCCCATTATGCAAAGAAACTAACAAGTAAAAATGACATAGTAAGAATAGTAAGAGCGCTTGAAGTTTATGAACTTACTGGGAAACCTTACTCTGAATGGCATAAAGAACACAAAGAAAAAGCAGAGCCCTTATCTGTTTTATTCGTAGCAATTAACTGGGATAGAAATATTTTATACGAAAGAATAAATTTAAGAGTTCACGAAATGATAAAAAGTGGTTGGATTGAAGAAGTAATTGAACTCATTGAAAAAGGCTACGAAAAAGATATCTATAGGTTAAAGGCTTTAGGATATAGAGAACTTATTGAATTTATAAGAGGAAATCAAAGTTTAGAACAGGCTATAGAAAATATTAAACTCCACCACAGACATTACGCAAGACGCCAAATAATATGGTTTCGTTCTGACAAGAGAGTAAAATGGTTTAATGCAAGCACCTCAAATGACTTAGAAAACATAGTAAATGAAATAATAAGAGAAATAGAAAGTTGCGAATTAACTGTTAATATAAAAGAGAAAGATAAATGCTTTTTGTTTAGACTGATGAAATAAACAGCACTTATCTTATTGAAAACACTCATGAAAAGTTGATAAATTTATGCTAAATCATAGGTCTTAAACTACAATAGATTCCAAAATTTTAATATCTGCATATAAGGTAGTATTAATGAATAAAGAAGAAGTTTATTCATTCTTTAGGAATTTTCAAGAGGAAGGGTTGATTCAGATAAGGTGGCACGGGAGGGGAGGTCAAGGAGCAGTCACCGCTGCAAGAATTTTAGCCACTGCAGGCTATCTAAGTGGTTATAAGGGCGTTACCTCTGCTCCCTTTTTCGGTGCAGAGCGACGAGGTGCTCCTGTTTTAGCCACTACAAAATTAAGTCTTAACCCTATTAGAGACTTAAGTCAAATAACTTCACCAGATATTGTAGTTGTGCTTGACCCTACACTAATTAAATCCATAAATGTTTTCCAAGGGCTTAAAAATGGCGGTTGGTTTATCATTAATTCCCCCACTAATGATAGTCACCCAAAAAACTTTAATATAGTTACAGTTAATGCCACTCGAATAGCAACTGAATTAGGTCTTCTCTATGCCGGTATTCCTCTCGTAAATACTCCTATGCTTGGTGCAGTATTACATGCTCTACCCAAAATAGACATCTCCAATCTTCACAATGCCTTAGAACATTTCCTATCACCGTCAGCAGTTGCTAAAAACTTCGATGCAATTACTCAAGTATATCGCGAAGCCCAAGTCATTCCATTCAACCAAGATACCCCTAAAGGAGTACTTAAATGAGAACGAGAGATTGTGGTCATATAATATCATCATCTTCACCTGCAGAAGGAGAAGGTGGTCAAACTGGGGAATGGAGAACCCAAAAACCAATAATAAATCCAGATAAATGTATGGCTATCAAATCGCAAAAAGGAGTATGCTTTCAATGTTGGGCTTTCTGCCCAGAAGCAGCAATCTTAAGGAATCCTTATCCTTCTATCAACTATGCTTATTGCAAAGGATGTGGAATCTGCGCTGAAATATGTCCATCTAATGCAATAACTATGAGGAATGAATTTGATGAAAACGAGTATTGATAAACCTAAAAAAATATCCGAGATAAAAAATCCTAAATCTTATCCCCCGGGTACTCATATAATAACTGGGAATCAGGCATCAGCAATAGGCGCATATTTAGCAGGTGTCCAAGTAGTTGCTGCGTATCCCATTACTCCCCAATCCCCTGTAGTTGAAGAATTAGCAAAATTCATTGAGGACGGAGAACTCAACGCAGAATTTGTCCCTGTTGAAAGTGAACACAGTGCTATGAGTGTTTGCATAGGAGCATCTACAGTAGGAGCACGCGTATTTACCGCAACAAGCGCAAATGGATTGGCTTATATGTGTGAGCAACTTCATTGGGCTTCAGGCTCAAGATTGCCTATTGTAATGGCGTGTGTAAATAGGGCTATGGCTGCGCCTTGGAGTGTTCAAAACGACCAACAAGATTCAATGTCTCAAAGAGATGCAGGCTGGATTCAACTCTTTTGTAAGGATAACCAAGAAATTTTGGACACTGTTATCCAAGCCTTCAAAATAGCGGAAAAAGTTTACTTGCCGGTAATGGTCTGCTATGATGGCTACATACTATCTC
>CAZZMK010000181.1:0-7720 GCA_964655185.1 uncultured Nitrospirales bacterium
TAGCGGAGTAGAACTGGTTATGATGATGCAGGATTACTACGAGTTTACGCAGGATGAGGATTTCTTTGAAAATATACTATTGAAATATTCAGATGAAATATTTAAGTTTTTTGAAACGAAATTCCTCAAAGATGAGCAAGAGAAGTTAGTTATTCATCCATCCCAATCGCTTGAAACTTATCAAAAAGGTGTTACGAATGATACTCCCACCATAGCGGGACTACGTGCAGTTCTTACCAGGTTTCTCGCTATGAGACATGGTAAGATTACCGAGGGAATGAGGCAGAGGTGGCAAAAGTTATTAGATTCGCTCGTACCAGTGCCCGAGGGAGAAGTAGACGGCGTTAGAGTAATACTGCCTGCTCAAATTTATGACCCAGAGAGGGGCAATGTTGAAAATCCTGAACTTTATCCTGTTTTCCCTTATAGAATGTATGGGATAGGAAAGGATAACTTAGAGGTGGCTAAGAATACTTTCTTTAGGCGAAAGGCAAAAGAATTTCACGGATGGCAGCAAGATGCTATTCAATCCGCAATGCTTGGGTTGGTGGAAGAAACTAAGAAAATGTTAATAGCAAATTCAAAACGAAAGGATATAGAATCAAGATTTCCAGCCTTTTGGGGACCTAATTATGATTGGATTCCCGACCAATGTCACGGCGGAAATTTGATGTCGACATTGCAATTTATGCTTCTACAATGGGACGGAGAAAAAATATATTTGTTCCCCGCTTGGGATAAGAATTGGGATGTGGACTTCAAATTACATGCTCCATATAAAACTACAGTACATGCGGTCTTAAAGCGTGGCAAGATAGAGAAATTAGAAATAATACCTCCTGAGAGGAAAGCAAACATTGTAGTTTGTTTACCAGAATGAAATAAAATCTATGATTGTTTCTAAAATCAATCAAATTATATACATTTCCCATTAATTTGCTTGGTTTTAGTGAAGGCAAAGTAGTATGAATTTAACAGTTATTGTTGTGTGTTTATCATTGTGTTTTGCTGGGGAAGAAGAGCCAAGAATTAATCAGATTCAATTAATTGGTACACACAATAGTTATCACAAAGTATCTCAGTTTGTTCGAGAAAATATAAAAGTTCTGGATTGTTTCGAACTTTTAAACTATGAGTTGCCTCCTATAAAAGAGCAGTTGGATGTGGGTATAAGGGCTTTTGAACTTGACCTTCACTACCATAATACAGATGGTTGGTTAGTTCTACACATACCCCAGATAGACCCTGAAAGTAATTGCAAGAAATTGCGAGAATGTCTGCTCGAATTTAAAGAGTGGTCAAATAAACATCCGAAGCATTTACCTGTTTTTGTCATTTTGGATTTGACTAACGAATTTGTTAAATGGGAAGGATTTAAAATCCCATCTTTAAATGAACTCGGTGAGTTAGAAACACTCCTTCTTGAGATTTTTGAAAAGGACAAAATTATAACTCCTGATAATATTAGGGGAAATTATGATACATTAGAAGAAGCGGTACTGAATAACAATTGGATGAAATTATCTGAAAGTCGTGGGAAATTTTTGTTCATATTCCATAACAAATCGCGCTTAAGACGGCTTTATACTAATGACGATAGAGCGCTAAAAGGTAAATTAATGTTTGTTAATTCCATACCTGGCGAAGGATATACTTCAATCATTATTAGTATGAATCCATCTGTTGAGGTTATGTCTTCCTGGGTCCAGAAAGGATATTTTGTAATTACTTTCGGTTGTGACCCAAAACTGATGAATAAAGACCGATGTAGCCAATTTGATGAGATGGCTTTTGCAACAGGTGCTCAGGTAATACAAACGGATTATCCTCCATCTTCACCGCATCCAAAAACTGGGTACTTTCTCACTTTCCCTGATGGAAGCACATTCAGATGGAACCCTTTAATCCCTCCTAATTGTAGTGAGCAATTAATTGAATATTTGAATAAGTAGGTGAGATTTTCTGGATAATTGTTATCCATATTGTATTGAAATACTTTGTGTATTTTTAAAAAGATTAGTTTCTTCCCTTCCTCTTGATTAGAAACCTTTTTTCCTAATTAGTGTCTATTATTACAAATGTTTTCTTTTGATATAAGGGAGTCTGTATTGTTATGGCGAGAAAAAAATTAATTTTAGTTTTTCTCATAGCAATATTCCTTGCTATTTCTAATATACCCGCTGAATCTCCCAAGATGAATCAGATTCAGGTGATAGGTACTCATAATAGTTATCATAAAAGACCAGTACATCTTGAGATTGCAATGAAGATTAATGAGAAAGCAAAAGATTGGGATTACGAACATTTACCTTTGGATGCACAATTAGACCGTGGGGTAAGAAGTTTTGAACTTGATATCCATAGAACCTCTGAAGGTTGGAAGGTTATGCATGTACCTCATTTTGATTCAGAATCAACATGCCATACATTTCAAGAATGCATAGATATAATAAAGCAATGGTCTATTCATCATCCTTACCATGTGCCAATCATAATATTAGTTGAGTGGAAGAGGGAAGGTCCTGTAATAGACAAGAGTATAAAAGTTCCAGATAAAAATGACTTGGATAACTTGGATGAAATTATCTTTGATGTTTTTACGAAAGAAAGATTAATTATTCCTGATATGGTTAGAGGTGAGTTTAATACACTTGAGGAAGCAATTCTAAAGAAAGGTTGGCCCTCACTTGATGAGGTTAGGGGAAAAGTAATGTTTGTTTTTCACAACAGAGGTGAATTGAGAAAATTGTATCTTGAAGGCTATCCTAATTTAGAAGGCAGAGCAATGTTTGTAAATTCACGGCCAGGTGAGAGTTTTGCCGGGGTTTTAATTATTGATAATCCGTTTGAAGAGAAAATACCACAATGGGTTAAGATGGGCTATATAGTTCGAGTATTCGGCGGAGACCCGAAGGGACGCACGTTGGATGATTGCAAGTTGAAAGATGAAATTGCCTTTGCGAGTGGTGCACAGATAATTTCCACTGATAATCCTCCAGGATGTGAGTATAAGGGCAATGGGTATGTTACAGTTTTCCCTGATACATCTACGATTAGGTGGAATCCGATAAATCTTCCTGAAATTCCAAAAACAAAGCCTGAAGAAAATAATCTAACTCTTATGTCGAAGTAGTTAAACCTTTTGTCTTTGCCAGAATAGTTTTGTCCAGATAGGCCTTTTATCAGATATTGTTTCAGAAGATATTTGAGATTTTAAGCGAGTAATAGTTTCTTCGTGAATTTGAAAAGTCAGTTCTGATGGTGGTGGAGTTTTAAGCCACTCTTCTTCTATCTTACGAAGTTCAGGAAGAATTTGCGGGAAAAGTGTTTCGGGGCTCTTCATTATTTCTCTTTGAAAGAGTTCGTGCTTCCACCAAAACTTTTCAGTAAGTTCGCCATTTTTACAATATTTTTCTGAGAGTGGTTTGTTAACCGTTACCGGCTTAAATATACTCGTACAGGGTGCTGAGGTAGCAGTTACCCAGTGAGAATGGTTCCCGTCAGACTTGAGTAATGAAACCCAAGAAGCAGTAGTTTGGTAGTTAAGTAGTAATCCACCTGCATGCATACAGGGTGAATTCATTCCTCCGTATATCACGTTATATTTCGGAGATACACCATTGGGAAAATGGGTTCGAAGAATATTTATGAAATCAGAAATAGTAGGAGTTTGTGGAACGTTTTTTTCTATAATTCCCTTTCTAATTTGACATCTTGTAAAAAAAGACCTTAATTTATTCGAGTTCTGTGAAGCAAAAGATTCTATTGTTAGTCCGTTGGAAATTGCACGAAAGCCTTTAATCTTTTCAATAGCATATTTTTTTCCTGAGGTTTCCAGTACGTATCCGTCCGATGGGTCTACGATAATAAAACTGTTGTGGTAGTAGATTTTTGTTTTATATCCACAATTTCCACCCTGTCCGTATTGTTGTATAAGGTCAATAATGAGTTCGCATGCTTGTTTTCCGCTTGCTGTTCTTTCAAGTGCTAATCTTATTAAGTCCATCCCGGTTAAACCCATTTTTTCTACTTTTTCTTTTGTGAAAACCGCTTCATTTCCAATGGTTACCCCGAACTCATTTGTCCCCATTTCCGCACCCCACATCCAGATTGGCTTGCTAATTAAAATTGCATTTGTTTCCTTTACCTGTGGTATAGAAATGTAAGTACACCTCACTTTTTCAAAATCTTTGTGTATTTTTCTCTCCTGCCATAATAATACCTGTGGCTCACTCACCTCTCTGTCTGAGTTTTTGCCAAATAACACAAAATCTTTACCTACATACGCAAATGTGTCACACATAGCGGTATAGTCTACAATTTTGAAATATTAAATGTGTATTGATTTTAGAAGTGTATATTTTCCCACAGTGTTTTGTTTTAGTATTATGTTTGATATGTTAGGTAAGATGTTTATGTTCATAACTATATTTGATATAGTTTATAAAGGTTTTATACTATCTCAAGTATTGAGAAGTCAAAAACTAAAACTAGGAAAGGGATATCTATGAATAAAAGAAAAGATTCAGGAAGAGTGTTAAGTCGCAGATTTTTCCTTTCTTTATCCGGAGTGGCTGGGATATTATTGTCTGCAAATAAGGCTTATTCTGCATCATCTGGGACGGGGCAAAAATATCCATTGACTGAGCCTGCTCCAGCAGAGTTTTTTTCTGCTCCTCCGATGGATGTAGTAAGAGTTGGATTTGTGGGCTTAGGTGGTATGGGTACTAATCATATCAGAAATCTGCTGAGAATAGAAGGGGTTCAAATTAAAGCAGTATGCGATATTGTTCCAGAAAAGGTGGAACGTATTAAGAAAATGGTGAAGTCTGCAGGTCAACCTGAGCCCACAGGTTATGACAAAGGCGAATGGGATTTTAAGCGGATGTGTGAAACCGAGGACCTTGACCTTGTTTACACTGCCACTCCGTGGGAATGGCACGTCCCTGTTTGTGTCTCTGCTATGGAAAATGGAAAACATGCAGCAACTGAAGTCCCCGCGGCTGTTACCCTTGAAGAGTGTTGGCAATTAGTAGAGACTGCTGAGAAGTATAAAAAACATTGTGTAATGATGGAGAATTGCTGTTATAACAGAACGGAATTAATGATGCTTCATATGGTTAGAAAAGGACTTCTTGGTGAGTTAATCCATGCGGAATGTGGTTATCTACACGACCTTAGAGGAGTAAAGTTTAGTAAAGATGGGGAAGGATTATGGCGGAGAGCACATTCAATTAAAAGGAATGGGAATTTGTATCCTACTCACGGATTGGGACCAGTTGCACAATATATGAATATCAATCGAGGCGACCAGTTTGAATATCTTGTGTCAGTGAGTAGTAAATCAAGAGGCCTCCAAGAGTATCAAAAGAGACTGCCAGAAGACGACCCGAGGCGAAAAGAAGAGTATATCCTGGGAGATGTGAATATCAGTATAATAAGAACTTATAATGGGTGCACCATAACAGTGGTACACGATACTAATCTACCTCGTCCTTATAGCAGGATAAATATGGTTCAGGGAACTAAGGGAATTATAATGGATTATCCACCTCGTATATATGTGGAAGGGTTATCACCCCGAGAAGAATTTGAACCTTTGGAAAAATATGCAGAACAATGGGAGCATCCATTATGGAAGGCTTTGGGAGAATCCGCAAAAGGTGCTGGACACGGAGGAATGGACTTTATTGAGGATTATAGACTCATTGAATGTTTGAGGAAAGGTTTGCCAACTGATATGAATGTGTATGATGCAGCAGCGTGGAGTGCAGTGTCTGAACTTAGCGAACGGTCAGTTGCAAAGAGAGGTGAGCCACAAGATTTTCCAGATTTTACGAGGGGCAGGTGGAAGGAATACCCTCCACTTGGTATTATCTACGAAGATAAAGTTTAACTTCTCAAGTTGGTAAACTTGAAGTATAAAGGTAGCGTTTCTTAAAGAAAAGTTGTATTTTAAAACCATTGCAAAGACAAAACTTCAAAAGAAGGAGTGGGTTATGTCTAAGCTTCTAAAGAAAGCAGTGCTTATTGTAGGAGTGGTAGCGGTATGTGTGTACATCGGGTGTAAGTTGGGGAATAAGGAATCAACTACAAGCAATGATTTCTTAAATCTTCCAAAGGTATCAGCCCAGGCTAATATTGTAGGTCTAGAATCTGCAAAAGCATTAAGTGATGTGTTTACTCAGATCGCAGAATCATCTATAGACGGAGTAGTTTATATAGAAACGGAAAAAACTGTATCGTCTTGGAGAGATTTTGGACCCTTTAGTTTCCCTTATGATTTCTTCTTTAGGTTTTTTGGTGAGGACGAAGAAGTTTTTCCATTCCCCTTGCCAAAAAAGAGAATGCCACAAGATAGGGAGAGGTTACCTAAAAAAAATATCCCAATCCCCTACGGTGCAGGCTCGGGGTTTATTATTTCTGATGATGGGTATATTGTTACTAACAGCCATGTCGTAGAGGATGTCGATAAAATTAAGGTGAAGTTGAAAGATGGCAGGGAATTTGAGGCTAAAAAAGTAGGGTCAGACCCAGAAAGTGATGTGGCTTTAATTAAAGTTGATGCGGGGGGCCTTAAAAGTTTAAGGTTAGGTGATTCTGATAAAATCAGGATTGGTGAATGGGTAATTGCGATTGGTAATCCCTTCGGATTGACCCATACAGTCACTGCAGGTATTGTCAGTGCCAAAGGTAGAAGTAATATAGGCGGTAAAAGTGTTTTAGACTATCAAGATTTTATTCAGACTGACGCTGCAATTAATCCTGGCAACTCAGGAGGACCATTATTAAATCTGAATGGAGAAGTTATAGGTATGAACACCGCTATTTACACTCGTAGTGGTGGGTATATGGGTATAGGCTTTGCAATACCAATAAACATGATTAAGTATTTAGTTTCCCAAATCAAAGAGAAAGGTTCGGTAGATAGAGGATTTCTCGGAGTTTATATCCAAAATGTGTCTCCCGACGTTGCAAAATGGCTTGATTTGAAAGATGGTAAAGGTGCTCTTGTTTCACAGGTGCAGAAAGATTCTCCGGCTGAGAAAGCAGGTATTAAAGAAGGAGACGTAATAGTAGAATTCAATGGGACTCCTGTAGAGGATGCAGGTTCTTTTAGGGCAAGAGTTGCTTCTACTCAGCCAGGAACAAAAGTAAAATTGGTAGTTGTTAGAGACGGTGAAAGAAAAGAAATTGAAGTCGAAATTGGTAAACGGCCACCAGAAGAAGAACTGGCGGTAAAAGGTGATACTATATCTTCTTCGAATCTTGGTATCGAAGCCCAAACTTTGACGCCTGATTTAGCACGGGAATTCGGTTATGAGGGACAAAAGGGAGTGATAATCACAGAAGTTGAACCAGGTTCCCCAGCAGATAGGGCTGGATTGAGGAGCGGTGATTTAATTATTGAGGTTAATAGAAAGCCAGTTAATAATGTTAATGAATTTAACGTGGCTGTTAAGAATACGCCTAAGGATAAAAAAGGTATTTTGCTTAAGGTTAAGAGAGGCGAAGGCTCAATGTATGTTGTGGTTCCAACTGAGTAAGTAATATTGTGTAGAATAAATAGTCTAATGTAAATAGAACAATTAGTTAGAGGGGAGGCAAGACGCTTCCCCTCACCATTTTTTGATATTTTATGGCAGTGTCCTTAAAGTTTAGAATTTAATAATGGTTTACGTGATGTGTATTAGAAAGTAGTAAATTAAATTTTATATGT
>CAZZMK010000182.1:0-11728 GCA_964655185.1 uncultured Nitrospirales bacterium
ATTTTATACAGATAAAGAAATTGAAATAATTAAACATATTGATTATCTACTCCGCACGCGAAAAATAAAACTTGCAGGGGTAGATGATGAACTCACAAAAATTGAATATCTTGGAGTAGAGAATCAATTCAACAAAGAAAATATTAAATACTACCTTAAACAATTAAAATTGGAACTACTCGAGATGAAAACTCTACTCCAGTCGGCATTATTGAACGGACAATAATAAGTTTACGGTCGGGGCGTGGCGCAGTCCGGTTTAGCGCACTTGACTGGGGGTCAAGGGGTCGCTGGTTCAAATCCAGTCGCCCCGACCATTTTCTATTTTTATCCACCCATTAAGAAATAAAAACAAAAGCATCCTACTCTTAGCGTATCCGTCAAATTTTCCATGAAAAATAAAAACCGAGTTATACCTTCTAAAACGCGTTGGGAGGACGGCTAAAAAATAATGGAGGGAAATATTAGAAATTATTTACACCACTGGGAAAACCCTCCATTCTTACACTCTGTGAATTATTTAGAAGAAGATAAGAATTTACTTCAAAGTTGTCCTATTTAATGGGTGTCAGTCCTACGCTCTCGATGATTTCCTTTTCTACCACCACATTATTTTTCAAGCACTCCATTACCTTTTCTCGGGCTTTTTCTTTATCACCCAATTTAAGATATACAATAGCCATCTGTCGCTTTATATCGTAATTCTTCGGTTGTAGTTTTTCCACCTCAAGCAAATTTGCTAATGCTTCGTTATAATTCCCCTGAAGATATCGCAATGTTGCAAGATTCATCAAAGCGGATGGTTTAATTTTAGGGCTGAATTGTTCTACATTCGAAAGTAAGGTTTCTGCCTTTTGAAGCTCTTTTTGCTGAATGTATAAGGTTGATAGATTAACCTTTACATTTTCAAGGTTCGGGTCTAATTCCAATGCCTTTGAGCACGCCTCAATTGCAGATTTTATATTACCCAAATTCAAATAAGCATTCCCGAGATATACATACCCCTTAGGAAATGAAGGCATCCTCTCTATTGTTTTTTTACTCCATGCTACAAGTTCCGCATATCTCCCCTCCCTATATAAAGCCTCTAATAGGAGAAAATATCCATCGTTGAGATTAGGTCTTTCTTGTATTATCTGCGTGATATCGTTAATTGCCGAATAATTCTCGTCTTGTTCCATTTTTCTAGCAATCTTAGCGAGTCTGCGTAAATATGGAGTATCCTCCGTAAGTGAGACCATAGGGGCAAGCAAATTTTCCACAGGTGCATACGAATCAGTTAAAATTACTGCCTTGTTTCTCTCTAACAATTGTTCTAATTCATCCTCCTCTAATGGATACACATCATACATATATTTTTGCTTCACATAACGAACAACTTCATTTTTGTCAATTTCAACATTAGAAGCAACCAATACAAATGTATCTCTACAATTTATATCCTTCTGAGTGCGAAATACATATATGTGCGGAAAAACTTCTCTATAAGTTCTTACCATTGAAGATAATAAACCGCCCACTGCAAGGGAATCTGTTATGTTGCAAAGATACAAGCCTTTGGGACTCAGAATACTTTTTACTTTCTCTTCAAATTCTTTTGTAGTTAGGTGAAAGGGAACAGAATAATCGCTAAAGGTGTCATTTATTATGACATCATAATACTCAAAGTTTGGATTACTTGCTTTTTCTTTTAATACATCATCCACCCTATTTCTCGCATCCTGATTATAGATTTTTAATTTCGTGTCTCGAGGTAAACCTAATACTCCAAATGCGGTCTTTGTTACCTCTTTATCAATTTCAGCTACCTCTATTTGAGCGGAGGGATAGGTATGTTCTAAGTAATGGCAAAATGTATAACCTCCTCCACCTAAAAGAAGTGCCTTTGAAAGTTTTGAATACTTATTATCAAATTGAGAAACTATAGCGTCTAATAAAAATTCATACGGATAAAGTAGTTTTAGAGGTTCTTTAAGATTCTTTCTATTGTGAATCATCTTATCAAGCACAAGGTCTAATACATAAGGTCTTTCAACATCTGCAATCTTAACAAGAATGTAATTATACTGACTCTCCTTTTCGTAGACTACATTTTCCGCTCGGTAGGGTTTAAGTGCCAGTTGCAATGCCAAAGAATCCCACGGATATCTGGGTGCCATTGCACTTAAGAAGAGTATCAGAACCAAGCCAGGATAGATATATGCATACATACTTCTTTTTGAAAACCATATAAAAAATCCTGCAGAGAGAAAAGCAACCAGAACCAGGGTTAGGGCAGAACCTAAATTCGCAATAGCAATATATGCGGTAAATATCACACCCAAAACCCCACCAATTGCATTCATTGCATACAGAAGACCAATCCTTTTGCCTCGCTCGTTTTCTGAACCTCCCGAAGTTAACTTAACCAATGCAGGTGGTAAAGCACCAAAAAACACACTCGCCACACCAAAAATTATTATTGTCGAAAGAAGAATCTGGGACGACCAGGAGAGGTTCCACAAAAAGGGAATTGTTGTACATAGCACTGAGACAAGTGGTATTAACAAGACTGATATACTCGAGCCAAACCAAAATATGGTCAAGACCTTTCTTACATTGTAATGTTCGCTCAAGTACCCACCAAAATATCCACCTATTGAAAGACCCGCAAGAATTACCCCTATATTAGAGGTCCAAGTATATAGAGAATTCCCAAAGTTCTTTGCAAGAATTCGCCCCGCTACAATTTCTACAATCATAATCCCAGCCCCAGCCCAAAACGATGCCATGAGTAATTTCCAGAAAGGAATTCCCTCAACGGAAGCAAGGGCTTTTCTTTCCCTCTTTATGTCTGAGCCCTCTTCAAAAGACAAGACTTTACTATCTGAAGGTACCAAAAACCTCACAACTCCATATACCAGAGAAATCATCATTAATAAAGCAATAGAAATACCGACCAAAATCGGATAGGACATCATAGGGATGAGGTAAAAACCTGTGAGGAAAGTTCCCACCAAACTACCCAACAATGACGCAAAATAAAAAATCCCTACGCTTGTTCCTTCCGCAGGTGAAATAGAAACAAGCAATCTCGTAAGCACAGGCGATATAGTTCCCAAAGCGGTAAAAGCGGGAATAAATAACAAAAGAATATGCGTAAAAATTCTCCATTCCCATTGCAAATTCTTCAAAAAATTTGCCTCCCCCAAAACTCTGTTCAGAGGGAAAATTATTAAAATACACAAAGCGACTATCAAGAACTGAAGTGGTATGGAATTAATAGCCCTATATCGGTCCGCTATTCTCCCACCTAAATAATTCCCAATTGCAATCCCTGCCAAGGTAGTAGCAATAATTCCGCTCCAAGTAAAAAGATTCTGCCCAAGATAAGGAGCCACAATCCTACCCGCAAGCAATTGTAAGAACATTATTGCCAGGCTGGAAATAAATACAGTAATGTAAATACCATTTCTCTGAAGATTCATAAACTTAAATAGTGTGATTTTATCCACAATAAAATACTTCCGTGCTTCAACAATTACCCAATTAAATTACTATAAAACTGCCTTCTTCCAAATACACTGGGACTTTATGCAAACTCAATTCCTAATTGAGTATCCAAAGAACTACGCTTTTACCTCTTTATCCCTTCTAATTACAAAAATCGTGCCTGCAATGAAATAAGCAATCGTAGGATAAATAAGTATTCGGTGGAAGGACTGTAAGTTCGCTCTGAAATTCTCTACTCCGCCTATAAATACCCAAATAGAAAGAGCAAGACATATGGCAAGTGAAACAATCGCTACAAGCCCTGAGATAATCAAAACAGGGTCGTTGTAGGGAGAGACCTTCTTGCCTTCCTCTGGTTCTTTCCTTGCGGAGCCCATACTGCTTAACGATTCTGCAGTTGGTATTTTTTCAGGAATTTCAGGAGAGACATCCTTTGCACCCATAAAGTAGGAAAGGACTATATAAAGCACGGAGGTCATTATCCACACGGGCACAAACAAAAAGAATAGATGCAAAATACCCGTTCTCTCTAAGGTTAATGCCACGCCTATAGAAATCAACCAACTAAGCAAAGCAGGTAAATTTAAACTATCTCCCTTACGTTCTATCCAGTATCTTGTCAATCCAATTCTGGGGAAAATCCAGTACTCAGTAAAAGCAATAGCACCTAAAGGCATCAGTAACAATCCATATAACCCAACGAAATCAAGCAATTTTGTAAAAACAAAAGGTGAGCAAGCGATTATCGTAGTTCCCACTCCTGCCACCAATGTTACAAGCCATCTTGGCCAACCCGGTGTAACTGCCTGCAATGCTAATCCTGCTCTATACAATGTCGGATTAGATGTGGTCCATCCTGCCAATATTACAGCAATAATCCCAGCAACCCCTAATGCGGTAGAAGCCACTGAACCCGAGTCCAACTGAGTTATGCTCTTATTAAGCAAAATTGCGGACATTGCTCCCATAATTCCTGCACAAATCCACGCAAGATAATGCCCTAAATACATCCCGAACGCTGAATACAATCCATACCAATGAGAGCGAGCATATCTAAAAATAGCCATATCAGATAAACCACCGTGCATAGCCAAATTACAAATCCACGCAAATGCGGCTACGTGCCAGAAGGAAATTGGCTCACCTCCATCAGGTCTTACTCCTGTCCATATTTTTTCTCTCGCTATTTGCCAAAAATCATCCCAACTCCTGATGTCCACTCCCCCCGCTGGCAAAAGTGCGATAGCACCTGCAATAAACATCAGAAACATCCAGGGCGAGCATACCACCGAGAATTGAGATAGCCTCTTAAACCCGAGTATAGCAAGCGTAACTACCACAGCACCCACTACTATCACAACAAGAACAAATCTAAAATCTGTAGGAATCCAGGTGGTTTGGTCAGGTATACCTAATGGCACTCGTACCGCAGATGCAGATACCGTTATCATACATCCTGCAAGGATACAGAAGAGAAAAGCATTTAACACATTGTAGATAGCAGTAACCGTAGGACCTGCTACCTTTCGTAAGAACCAATACAAAGTCAACCGTGTTCGCACCGCTATTGGTGCGCAGATGAAAGTCCAGGTCAACACTGCCATCAAGTTCCCTAAAAGAAGCCCAACAAAAATGTCGTAAGCATTCACACCCCAACTCACGAATAGCGCACCAATAACGAATTCTGTTCCAGCAACATGTTCACCTGCGAAGAGCCCAGCAAAATACCTTCCTGGTTGCAACTTGTCAGGAGTTACAGGTTCTCTCTCAAACTCATAAAGTAAGTCTAAAGCCTCAACTGCCTTAATTTGTTTAGTCTCACTCAAGGTTTTACCCTTTCCTTTAATAGTTAGGTGCTTTTACACGAGGAAAAACTATATTAACAATATCCTAATTAAATACACTATTTTCAAGCAAACTAAGATAAGCCAACTTTCACAACTGGCAAATACAACACCTTCACCGGACCATATATACCCGACTTAGTATGATTCTCAAATACATGTGCACTCGGATGCCCAATTGCAAAATGCGGACCGAGTGTATTAAATACCCGCACCCTGACATCATTTACCGATTGAGTTAACGCTGAGGTTATATCAAATACATACGGATGCCATACCCTCTTCCCGCAGGAGATGCCATTAACAAATACCTCTGCAGTTCCACGCACACGACCAAGATTCAATATAACTTTGCGGTCTGACGGTATATTTCCCTCTAAACTTAACCTATACTCAATTCCACCACAGTAATGAAGGAAACCAAGTTCATCCCACGAGCCCAACGGTATCTTACCATCACCCATTGTGTATGTAATAGGCTCAAGAATTAAAGCACCTTTAGCATAGCCTCTAACCGCATTAACCCGCATACATGCTATTCGGCGTGGCGATTCTGGAGTTGGTAAAACTACCTTATACCCCTCTCCTATCTTCTCTACCGTCACAGATTCACCATTTATCCATACCTCAGGCTGACTTACCGACTTTATTAACATCTCCCTCGCCCCCGGCGGTACAAGAAACCTAAACCGATAGGCTTTCAACTGTTTTATATCTGGGAAGTAAACAAGTTTATTAAATGGTGCTGGTGGTTCTGGTTGGTCTTGAAGCCAACCCGCATATGGTAGCGGATGTGGTCTCTGCTTAACCAACAGAAGTGCTGGGTCTCCCATATAACCGTGAGACGGTTTCGGCAATAATTGGACAGGTTTCACAGAAAATTCACCTTCGCCATCGGGTTTGTAAGCAAACTGGGAATCGGATACAACAAACATATCCTTACCATTCCCAAACTGAATATAACAATCAAGCAATAACCCTGTAGCAGAGTCAACATCCCTCGCTATAATTTCAATTTTGTTATCCCCCGCCTGCACAAAGTCAACAATGTTATATTGCTCAGCCCTACTCGTGAAGTAGGGGTCAAAATTCCCTTGGTCAGCAACTTTCACACCGTTGATAAAAATCTGGTGCACATCCCCTAAAGCAACGACCATAATTGCGGAGATAGGCTTCTCAGGAAGGTTAAATATTCTTACAAATCTCGTTCTTCCAGTTGGACTTCTCTCTGCACTCCAAATCCATTCAGGTGTCTGAATTTCTACCTCTGCAGGGAGGAAATGGAAATACAGCCTTAACCTGTCATCGATAATACTTTCTAAGAAAATGTCTATTACATTTACACCAGGCACTATCTTTACTTCTCTAACTAATACCTTCTCCATCCCAACATCACCTGGATTTATAGGAATCTTATTGAAAAAAACCTTTTTCTTCGCAATCGCGCCTACCCGAAGTTTTGCTAAAATACCATCTAATCTGTCCGTAGATTCGTAAGGCAATTCAATATAACACTGAATATGGAATACTTGCCCTTTCTTAACCCTTCCTAAATCTATAAACTCTTCTGGAATTCTTCCTTTGCCACCAAGTGCACTGGAGAAAACTGGGTCTTCATTTATACCTAATTTGAGTGAATACTCACTCTCATTCCAGTTTCCTTCTGTCTCTACTACGCGGTCAAGAGAATCAAATGTTGTGTTTGGAGGAAGGCTTACAGGTCCTTTCCATCTTGCGCGGGGGCCAAAAGATGCTATCATCATCTCCCAACCACTATCGTCATAATCAGGGGACAACCAATCCGTAGAGGTATCTCCCTCTGTAATTTCCTCTACTCCCTTAAATGCTCGCGTTTCTACCGGTATGGGCCCAGATGAAGGTGGATAAGCAAAACTACCGTCCTTATTATCACAAGTAGGTATAAGGGAGAAATCAAAGGGCCCCTCGAATGTTCTTGCCTCAACAGCGGGGACTTGAACCTCAGTAGTTAATTCTTTGTCATCTTTCCTTAACTTTATTGTTTTTCTTTCATCTGCAATGTTGAGTTTACCCAAAAATGGTTCAGCAACAATAGAATAAATACCATTATCATACTTACACTCTACAATATGCAGGTCCGATTCAACTGCATCAGGTTCCCAATCAGTTCTTGGTCGGAGACTTATTAATGGTGCTGGGGTTCTGGTTAAGTCTACCATAGTTTTGGTCTTGCCCCTATCGATAGAATAATTCCACACAGTTTCTACTTGACCTGTAAGAGCATTCCAAAACTCAGGAACCCCTTCTCTGGTAAGCGTGCAAACAATAGGTTCTCCTCTTGCCGAGGGTATATCGTAAAGAGCCCTTTTATTGATATCAAATCTCGCTCTCGAGGTCGCAGGGGTGCCTTCATCAGACATCACAAAGTATACTGGTTTGCCATTTACATCCCTTTCGAGAACGGGCAAACTTTCTACTGTGGAAACAGCAACAGTTTGTCTCAATCCTTTTGCCCATTCGTCCAAATTAGTAATTATCTGAGATTTTTCCTGCACCATTTTCAATAATTGCTCTAACTCGGGGGTAAGGTCAACTATATCTGAAATAATTGAAGGATAATTACCATACACAAACAGCAACCCTCCCGATTGCGCATATCTACCTAATTTCTCAACAGTAGTGCTTCGGATAAACTCTGCAGATGGCAAAATAAGGACTCTTAAGTAAATCTCATTTATTACAAGGTTATTATCTTGAACCTCACCCCGAGCAACGCTATCTTCATCAAGGATTATATAGTCTATATGATGTTGACGCAGAAACTTTTGCACATTCCAGTAAGCATCTGCAACCCTCTTAGCCCCGGGAAGATTAATTTGATAACTTATATACGCGTGCGTCGTGGTAGCAGGATGTAATAATCCTACCTCTACCTTATGCTTCCCCTGAGTCAACAACCAACACATCCGCGCTACATAATCCGAGAGCACCTTATAATGCACAAAATAGGGTTGACGCCAACCCGTATCAGGTGGTGCCCATTCCCAGTAAGAACCGTGGATTGAGTAGTAAATTGCGTGCGGGTCGAATAGTGTCGCTCCATTCAAAACCCACGGATGCAATAGTGTTGCAATCTCTTCAATAGTTTGTCCCCAACCGCTTGAATGAAAGGCTTCTATCCATACTCTCGGCTTATTGTATAAATCCGCTATAGATTGGTGGGGTTTACAATCACCATCCATATCGTTGCCTGGGGCTGAATAATGCCGCATAGTTTTGAAATAATCTACATAGTACTCTTCACCCCGAAACGGGTCCGCATTACGTACTGTCTGGTCATATCCACACAGCATCCCATATTTCTCATGCCATTGTTCAAGTGGGATGAAGAAAGCCTCTTCCGCAAGTGAACTGGCAACGTCCGCAGAATCACAACGCACCTTTACTGTAGACGGAGCGGAATTTTTCCCACTCCAACTGACAACATCTCTTATTAGTGCAGGCAAATAATCTACGATATCATACCCTTTCCTTTTTGGAAATTCTTCTAAGAAAAGTTTTGAAAACCTCGGCGTTGGTGGAAATTCGTCTTGGAAAGAACCTGCTATTGTCTTTCCAAGTTCATCCGGGAACCGCCTCTCTATCTCATAATGAAGCATATTTAGCAAAGCATGGCAAGCAGACGGATTATGGTAATCGAATCCTCCAGGCACAGTGTAGAACAACTGAAGTTCATATCTACCCTCAGGTACATTGACAGAATATGTCCTTTGAGATGTATCAATCGGCATCCTCGTCACATCCTCAACCTTCGGGCCAAGTGGTTCTTTTTCAATCCTTATGTTTAGGTTTCTGATACTCCCCCACGGTCCCCCACCTAACTCCGCAATTTCTTTCGCATTCTTCCATCCACTATCGTCAAACCCAATCTCCACCCAACCGCTTTCCTCTTTCATTGACACTTTAAAGGAACCATCCGAGGCAAACCTCAGAATATCTGATACAAAGTTAAGCACAAGTCCACCAGGACCACCTAAATTAGTGCCACGGACCGCTATTACATTCTTACCCGTGATAAGAAAAGGCAAAACATCAAAAATCTCTGCACCTTCCCATCCATCAGGGTCATACAAAATTTCACCACCTACCCGTTTCCCGTTTACATACAATTCATAGCCGTTATCGCAGGTAATCGTTATCTCCGCTTTCTTAGGAACTTGGGCAAGGTCGAAACTCTTTCTGAAAAATACCGTGGGTATATTTTCCGTATCGGTTCCACCCCAAATCCACTTTGGCGAGCCCTGACTCTCCGAAGTGCTTACTTCTACTTTCTTTGCCATAAACAAAGCCAATGGCGATGTAGCATCAGGTGGCACGCTAACCTCAAAGATACCTGGTCCATTTACCTCTTGCACCACCCATTTAAGCGATATCCCCCTAAATTCTGGATGGTCCTTTACAACACGAGCCTGAAGCCCAGCACCAGAGAAACCCAATTGGTCATAAAACCATATTCTCACTCCTAAACTCTTGGCAACCTTTAATGTGTGAGCAAATAAATCCCACCATTCCTCGGTAAGAAACAACGGATCATCCGCATAACTGCCATACAATGGACCTGATGGAGCGAGATTTAGAATAATTGCGTTATATATTCCCCCTTTTACAAGTTCCTGCAGTTGCCAGGTAATCCCTTCTTTTGTAACCTTACCTCCACTCCACCACCATATCGGCACAGGTGAAAATTCTGGCTTTGGTTCACTAAAGCCCTGATATAACCAAGCATAATCATTCGAAATAGCAGGCAGACAAAATCCAAAAGTTAAAAGAATTGAAAACCATACTACCTTCATTTTGAACATAAACTTTATCCTTCTTATTAAATTTAACATATCCACTATTTAACAAAACCTTTCATCCCGTCTATGCCCTCTTCCTCCTTAACAATCATAACAAACATTACATCATAACTAATAATTCTCCCGTTTACTTATGAAAAAGTCTCTACAAAATCCTCCTCCTTTTTGAATATGATTCATTGAAACTCGTATATTAATTATTCAAACACTATAAAGATAAGTTATTGCCTATGAGAAAAACTTTTCTGTTATCTTTTACATTGGTTTCGTTTATACTTATCGCCATTGTTGGTTGCGGTAAGAGTGAGAAAGAATCAATCCAACCTACCTCCAATCAAAAAGTAGTCGGTGCTTCTTTACTGACCCAAACCCATGTTTTCTATCAAGACTTGGCAGAGGCAATGAGAGAGACCGCAAAAGAAAAAGGCATTAACTTAAGAATTCAATATGCGGAATTTGACCCAAGAAAACAAAATGACCAAATTGAAACTTTCATATTCCAGAAAGTCGACGCACTTATAGTCGCTCCTACTGACTCAAGTGGGATAGGTCCCTTAATTAAAGAGGCTTTGGAAAACAAAATCCCTGTTTTCACAGTGGACATAACAGTAAAAGATGTAGATGTTATATGCCATATAGCGTCAGATAACTATCAAGGAGGGCAAATGTTAGGTAAATTCTTAGCAGAGCAGTTAGGAGGGAAAGGTAAAGTCGCCATAATTGACCATCCCACTGTAACCTCAGTGCAGGAGCGGGTCCGTGGCTTTGAAGACGCACTGAAAGAATACCCACAAATTGAAATTGTGCAAAAGGTTCCCGGTGAGGGTCAAAGAGATAAAGCCATGCGGGCAGTGCAAGACTTGATTGCTTCCCGACCTGATTTAGATGCTATCTTCGGGATTAATGATGATTCCGCCCTTGGTGCTCTCGCTGCAGTTGAATCCGCAGGATTGCAAAATAAAATAAAAATAGTTGGGTTTGATGCAACCCCAGAAGCGTGCAACGCCATTCTCGAAGGAAAAGCACTAATCGCAGATATTGCACAATATCCAAAAGAAATAGGTAAATCCGCTATCGAAACTGTTGCCGATTTCTTCAGTGGCAAGGAAGTTCCTAAATCAAAGCCAATCCCTGTAAAATTAATAACAAAGGAGACTTTGCTTCAAGAAAGGAGTGCCCAGAATGTCAGCAAATGAATATCTCCTTTTAGAAATGAAAGACATAACAAAGCGGTTCCCCGGCGTCCTCGCCCTCAACAAGGTTAAGTTTGAACTCCGATACGGAGAGGTTCACTGCCTCGTCGGAGAAAATGGCGCCGGCAAATCCACCTTAATGAAAATCCTCGCAGGTGCAGTGCCTTTAGACGAAGGTGAAATCTACATAGAAGGCCAAAAAGTAGAAATTACCTCTCCATTTCACGCACAGCAACTCGGGATAAGTATGATTTATCAAGAATTTAATCTTATTCCATATCTTAGCATTGCAGAAAACATCTTCCTCGGTAGAGAACCCAAGAAAGGCAAAACGCCATTTATCGATTGGAAAAAAATGTAT
>CAZZMK010000183.1:0-3829 GCA_964655185.1 uncultured Nitrospirales bacterium
CTACTTGCAGAGGCTGAAAATTCCGTCGACTACGCACGTGAACACTGGGACCTATTAGAAAAATGGGCGAACTATCTGAAGGAACACGGCAGAGACCCGGAAAATCAACTTTGCACAGATGACTTTGCTGGACATCTCGCACATAACACCAACCTGTCCTTAAAAGCCATAGTGGCGTTGGGAGCCTTCGCTAAATTAAGCAGGCAAAGATATCTCGCAACTGCAGATGAATGGGAAAAATTAGCAAAAGATATGGCTCAAGACTGGATTGCCCGAGCCAGAGACGGTGATAAATTCAAACTAACCTTCGACCGACCAGATACATGGAGTATGAAATATAATCTCGTATGGGACAGAATTTTACAACTCAATCTCTTCCCTCCTGAGGTAGCAGAGATAGAAATGGCTCACTACAAAAAAGTACAAAATACCTACGGTTTACCTCTCGATTGCAGAAAAGATTATACAAAGGTAGATTGGCTTATCTGGTGCGCTACATTAACGCAAAAGCAGGAAGACTTCGAGTCTTTGTACCAGCCATTTTATAAGTTCCTAAATGAAACGCCGGACAAAATCCCGTTAACAGATTGGTACGACACAAAAACTGCCAAATGCATAGGTTTCAGAGCCAGACCTGTAATCGGCGGAGTCTACATACCATATCTATATCACAAAGATATCTGGAAGGAATTCGCCACCCAATCCCCAAAATTTTAAGGCAAAAACCTTACTTTAGATAAATTAAGGTAATTCCTTAATATGTTCCCACTTGATGCATAATTGAATAAAAATGAGAGAACATCTCTAAACCCAACAGGAGTATTATAATCTACCTAACAAAATTGTCAACATCGCATCATCCTAAGAGAAATCAGACTAGTTTCTAAGAGCAAAAGCACCCTCAGAACTTTCCATTTCTGCCCCTTATGTCGCGGTAACTCTGTAGACACGAATAAACATTCGTCTCATCGAATTTCCCCGTAATGGCACGGTGTGCCGTGGCATACATTCGGGAAAAAGGTTATTGAAAACACGAAATTATGTTGCTATGAAACCGCCGTCAACTATTAGTTCAGCACCTGTCATCCAACTCGATTCATCAGATGCAAGGAATAATGCGGTATAGGCTATATCTTCTGCCCTCCCTAACCTACGCAATGGTAGACTTTCTGCTATGGCCTTCTTCTTCTCAGGTGTTAAATACGGCTCTTGCAATGGTGTATCTACCATGCCGGGGTGAATGATATTGCATCTGATATTATCGGGACCAAACTGCACTGCAAGAGACTTGCATAGCGATATTAATGCACCTTTCGCGCAGGTATATGAGTCTTGTGCCAAGGTAAACCCAACCAATGCTGATATTGAGCCGACGAGTATAATCGACCCACCACCCGCTTTTTTCAAATACGGTATACCGTGCTTCGTAAGGAAGAAAGCGCCTTTCAGATTTATTGCCTGCACTATATCCCAATTTTCTTCAGTAGTTTCTATAACTGATTTATCTCTATCCTTCCATAATACACCTGCATTTGCATAGAGAATATTTAACTTACCAAATTGTTTCACCGCTTCTTCCACACCCGCTTTAACATCATTTTCCTTACTTACATCGCCGATATACACTGCACACTTACCACCCTCTTCCTTTATCATCCTTTCAGTTTCTCGTGCCGCCTTTTCGTTAATATCGAAAATTAATACACTTGCACCTTCTCTTGCGAACAGGACGGCACCTGCACGGCCCATGCCTAACCCAGCACCTGTGATTATTGCTACCTTGTCTTTTAGTCTCATAACTCATCCTTTCCAAAGTTTAGGTTAAGACTTTTGCTTAAGGGTAGGAGTTCTTGGTTATGATATGAAAAAAGGGTTAGATATTTCATCTCCAATTTTTTCAAGAAAGGAACTAATAGCATAATTAACAAGTTATGGTATTATATTTTAAGAAATTGTGCAATACTTGAGGAGAAAAAAATGAAGCCTACAAAGAAAGCATATATAAAAATGTTCATTTTCATCCTCTCGATTTTCTCAACACTACCTGTGTTTTGTGGGCCCTTAGAAGACTATGTTAATATGGATGACCCTTCTTATACCTACACCATCACAACTCAAGAAAGTAGTTTTACCCATACCTATTATGTAGTAGACCTTACATCCCAAACTTGGCGAAGTCCATCCGAAGTTAATAGAACTCTTTGGAAACATTGGCTTACGATAATAGTACCAACATCAATAACTAAAACGAAAGGACTCTTAGTAATATCAGGCGGAAACAATGGCTCTTCCGCTACTAATCTTCGAGATTATGCTCAGTACATTGCCCTCGTGACAA
Source organism: uncultured Nitrospirales bacterium (assembly GCA_964655185.1). GTDB lineage: Bacteria > Hydrogenedentota > Hydrogenedentia > Hydrogenedentales > Hydrogenedentaceae > Hydrogenedens. The sequence continues at coordinate 2,339 of CAZZMK010000183.1, forward strand.
ATGCTCCTGTCGCACTACTGGAGCAAGTGCCTAACCAACCACTCCGTTTCGCTGATGAAAACTTCTCCCGCACTGAGGACCAAATCATTGCATACACATTCGATAAATACCTCCAGACCTATCAGGCGGGCAATCCTGACCCATATTGGCCCGTGTTACTTCCAATGGTGAAAAGTGCAGTAAGAGCAATGGATACAATTCAGGAAATAGTAGCAACCAATCACGGGAAAAACATAACAGGTTTTGTTGTTAGCGGTGCTTCCAAGCGTGGCTGGACTACCTGGCTCACTTCTGCAGTAGATTCAAGGGTCATCGCAGCAGTGCCTATTGTAATCGATGTGCTCAGAATGGATATTCAGATGGACCACCACTACAAATGCTACGGCACATTCTCTGAGGCACTTGAGCCTTACAACGAGATGCATATTTTCGAGAGGATGGATACGCCTGGTGGAGTAGCCCTACGCGCAATCGTCGATCCAATTTCATATCTCGATAGATACACTATGCCAAAGTTTATAATCAATTCGAGCGGTGATGAATTTTTCCTTCCTGACTCGTCTCGATTCTACTATCACCTATTACCCGGCGAAAAAAGACTCCGATATGTTCCTAATACCGGGCACAGTTTGGGAGGCGAACTCGACTTACAAACCGTATATCCACTAATTGTATACTTCAACTCCGTAGCCGGTGCAGGAACAAGACCCGACTATTCTTGGGAATTTCTGCCAGACGGCAATATTAAAGTACAGACCGCAACTACTCCAACATCTGTTACACTGTGGGAGGCAGTAAACCCCAACGCAAGAGACTTCAGATATTATGATGGAAGTGGTCCACAATGGACATCATCAACACTAACCGAAACAACACCCGGTTCGAAAACATATATTACCCAAATAACACCGCCTGAATCTGGCTGGAAGGCTTACTTTGTAGAAATAAACTTCAGTAACGGCTCATACATATTCACAACAGATGTAGGTGTAATGCCTTATATGCGTCCCTACGATGACCTTGATGAGGACGGCTTTATGGACCCGGACGACATCGATGATGATTGCGATTTGCTCGTTGACGATATAGACCCCTATCCGTGGGACAGCGACAACGATGGCATACCAAATTACCTTGACGAAATAGACGATAGAAACTCTGATGAGATTCCTACTGACTGCCTATACATACCAGAAGGCGAAGGACTCATTGAAGGCTCTCCTGAAGGCGAAGGTACCGTCGAAGGTGAGGGCGTCGTTGAAGGCGAAGGCATAACTGAGGGAGTCACCGAAGGAGAAGGCTCCGCTGAAGGTATAATTGAAGGCTTTCCCGAAGGTAACGTTGAAGGTGAAGGTGTTGTCGAAGGTGAAGGCATAACTGAGGGACTCATCGAGGGAGAAGGCTCTGCTGAAGGTATCTTTGAAGGCTCCCCCGAAGGTATCGTTGAAGGTGAAGGCGTCGTTGAAGGCGAAGGTATAACTGAGGGACTCA
>CAZZMK010000184.1:0-5243 GCA_964655185.1 uncultured Nitrospirales bacterium
TTTTAATTTTCTTTTTTTTTCTCGCTAATAAATCTTTCATAGGAACCTTCCCAAAATAGTTATTCCAGCATAAACCTTATCATTCAATTTCACATAAAATTCTATTTCAGGAGGTAAAAACAGTTCTACTCTCGAGCCAAATTTAATCATACCAAACTTTTCACCTATATCGAGATACTCCCCCTCAGAAACATTACAAACAATCCTTCTGGCAACTAACCCTGCTATCTGTTTTACTACAATTGTTCCTTTATCTGTTTCAAGCCAGATAGTATTAGACTCATTTTCTACACTTGCGTCGGGCTTCATAGCGTTAAAGAACTTTCCTTTTTTATATACTATTTTTTTTACCACACCTCGAAACGGACTTCTATTGATATGAGCATTAAATATCGACATAAATATGGCAACTTTTTTACACCTTCCTCCGTAAATTTCACAATCTTCCATTGTTTGAAGTTCTACAATTTTTCCATCTGCAGGTGAAACAAATTCATACTTCTGAGCAGAAATTTTCCTCGGAAAATCTCTGAAAAACATCAGGATAAAAACACCAACTAATAAAGCAACAATTCCTATTGTCGCAAATAAAAAATTAGTCTTTGTCCATCCTATTAAAAGGATTAAAAATCCAACGACTAAAAATGGTAGACAAATTTTACTTCCTATAATCCAACCATTTATTCTATTTTTCAAATCAGTGCCCTTTCCTTTAGACTTACATATCTACCATCACCAAGAATAATGTGGTCGAGAAGTTGCACCCCCAGAAGTTTACCCGCTTCCATAAGTTGATTAGATATTTCAATATCAGCACAACTTGGTTCGGGGTCTCCTGAGGGATGATTATGAACAACTATTATATTACAAGCACTCATCCTTACCGCATGCTTAAAAACTTCAGATGGTGATACAACTGCACTATCAACCCCCCCTTTAGAAATTTCAAGGACTTTAATCACATCATTTCTCACGTTCATAAAAACGCAGGTAAAATGTTCAGTTTCATAATCTTTATATGTAGTCATAAGAAGGTCCACAACATCTTTTGGACTTTTTATCCTACGAGGGGGCTCCTTTGAATAGTTAGAAAGTCTTTTGCCGAGTTCAAGTGCTGCCTTGAGTTCTATTGCTTTCACTTTACCTATCCCCTTTACACGAGTAGTTATTTCTTCCACCGTAGCCTGCGACAATCTTCTTAGGTCTCCAAACTCAGCAAGAAGTTTTTCTGCAAGAGCAACTACGCTAATCTTATTTGTACCTGTTCTCAAAATCACCGCAATTAGTTCAGTATCTTTCAATGCTTCAGGACCTAATCGAGACAATCTCTCTCGGGGCCGTTCTTCTGCAGGCATTTCTTTAATTGTTTTGAAATACTCAAAATCACTCATATAAATGTCCCCTAAATTTTCTAATTTAGTTTGCAACCCACTTACACATAGCGACTCTCGGTAAATTTTGCAAATCACAAAAAATTTCTATATTTGTATATCCTGCACTACTTAATAACATCAACACATCTTCTCGTTGATTTTCTCCAATCTCAAAAAGTAGATATCCTCCATTTACAAGGTACTGCTTTGATTGATTAACTATATCTCTAATAATTTGCAATCCATTATCTCCGCTAAGTAGTGCATTTTTATCCTCATATTCTTTTATAGCGGTAGAGAGACTTTGCCACTCCTCTAAAGAAACATACGGAGGATTGCAAACAATGATATCAAAAAAACTGCGAGAAGCAAAGGGAGAAAATAAGTCTGCAAGAAGAAATCCAATATTAACATTATGATAGGTAGCGTTTTGCACAGCAAGATGTATGGCTTCTTTAGATATATCAGTAGCATATATTGAAATTGGCTTGGTCACATTCTTAAATATCGCAATCGAAATACAACCTGTACCTGTGCATAACTCCAATAATCTAAAAAAGTTTTTATCACTATGTTTTATTAAATTAATAGCCTTATCTACTAAGAGTTCCGTTTCTGGTCTAGGAATAAAAACTGGTGGCTGGGTAAATATTTTTAGGGAGTAGAATTCAGTATAACCCAAAATGTATGCAATGGGCTTATGCTTAAGTCTTTCGGATATTAATTCATTCAAAATCTCAGGTGGTTCTATCTTTTCCCTAATGTTTGCTAATAGGTGGGAACGGCTAACTTTTAAGGAATGGGCTAAAAGTAATTCCGCTTCGAATCGAGGGTTATCAGTAATGGGAACAAGTAAGTTAGTAATGTGATTAAGTAATTCCCAAACATAGTACATAAAAATTACTTTGACTTGCTTATTTCAGTTTCCGTAAGTTGGGATAGTCTCTCTGCCTGGTCTGCTGCAACAAGAGCATCTATTATAGGTTGAAGTTCACCATCTAATACTTGGTCAAGAGAGTAGAGTGTTAAGCCTATTCGGTGGTCGGTCACTCTGTTTTGTGGGAAGTTATAGGTACGGATTCTTTCACTTCTATCGCCAGAACCTACTTGAAGTTTTCTATGCTGAGCACGGGCACTTTCCTCTTCGCGAATTTTCATATCGAGTAAACGAGCCCTAAGCACCTTTAAGGCTCTGGCTTTATTTTTGTGTTGAGACCTTTCATCTTGGCAAGTAACTACAATCCCAGTAGGAATGTGCGTAATTCTAACTGCAGAATCTGTGGTATTTACACTCTGCCCTCCGTGTCCTGATGACCTAAATACATCAACTCTAATATCTTTAGGGTCAATCTCTATCTCTACTTCGTCCGCTTCTGGTAAAACTGCTACTGTAACGGCAGATGTATGAATCCTTCCTTGGGCTTCGGTCTCAGGAACTCTCTGAACTCTATGTACTCCCCCTTCAAATTTAAGTTGACTATAAGCCTTATCACCGCTGATTTGAAAACAGATTTCTTTGTAGCCTCCAAGGTCTGTGGGATGAGAATCAAGTACCTCTATCTTCCAACCTTTTTTCTCTGCGTATCGTGAGTACATTCTAAAAAGGTCCGCTACAAAAAGTGCCGCTTCTTCGCCACCTGTACCTGCCCTTATTTCCATAATTATGTTTTTCTCATCATTCGGGTCTTTGGGTAGCAAAAGGATTTTTAGTTTTCTCTCCAACTCTTCGAGAGATTTCTCAAGAGTTTTCCTCTCTTCTTGCGCTAATTCAATAAGTTCTGGGTCTGTTTCCTCCCTTAGAATCTCCTGGACATGTTCAAGACTTTTCTCTCTATCTTCGTAAAGGCGAAAAGTCTCTACAATTTCTCCTAATTCTTTTTGAGCCCGCGCCAACTTCTTATATAAATCAGGATTTGTTAAGACTTCAGGAGTTAAGATCTTTTGGGAAAGTTCTTCATACTCCTGAACTATGGCGCGAATCTTATCGCGCAAAAGGCTATCCATAAATAGACTTTTTCTGTTAGTTATTAATTAGTGGAAGATTCTTTTTTAGTCTCGGATAAAAGATTTTTCTTCCCGTATTTCCGTTGGAATCTCTCGACTCTTCCTTCACTGTCTACGAATTTTTGTTTTCCAGTGAAGAATGGATGGCAGTTAGAGCAAATTTCAACATTGATATTTGGTTTAGTTGCTCGTGTTTTAAAAGTATTCCCACAAGCACACTTAACAACACATTCAACATATTTTGGGTGGATTCCTTCTTTCACTTTTATACCTCCTATAGATAAAAGTATTAACACCCCCTCTTTCGAGCCATTGCAGTACAATTATATCAATTGCTAAGGTAGTAGTTCAAAACTATTTGGGCGTTATCGTTTCGTATGCTTCACGAATTGCTAAGTATTTATTTACTGCATTAAGATACGCTTTTACTGCAGATTCTACTATATCTGTACTCGAGCCGTTTCCTGTCACTTTAGTGCCGTTAAAATTGACTACCACCGTAGTCTCGCCAACCGCATCTTTACCTGGAGTTGTAGCGCGAATATCAAATTGTTCAATTTGCCCTAATATACCGGTAATTCTTTCAATTGCTTTGCATGCTGCATCCACTGGACCATCTCCAATTGCAGTATCCATAAAGATTTCATTACCTTTTCTTAATTTTACAAGAGCAGTATGCGGGTCGCGTCCTGCGGTTCTTACTTGCTCAAGGTGATATGTCTCAAACTCTTCTTGATGAAGCGAAACTATTAGTATTAACAAATCATCATCGTAGACTTCTTTTTTCTTTTCTGCAAGTTCCATAAATTTTTCATATAATTTATCAAGTTCCTCCTTATCTAAATTAAAGCCTAATTCCTCGCACCTCTTAGCCAATCCTGCTCTTCCAGAATGTTTTCCAAGCACAAGAGTTGAGCGAACATTGCCTATCAATTCCGGAGTAATAATTTCGTAAGTTTTAGAATTTGCTATCACCCCGTGCTGATGTATTCCTGACTCGTGGGCAAATGCATTCCTACCAACAATTGGTTTATTGTAAGGGACCTTAAGCCCCGTCAATTTGCTGAGCAAATTGCTTGATGGCATTATCTCAGTAGTAACCACTCCACAGGTATATGGATACATATCATGGCGGGTATGAAGAATCATAACGAGTTCTTCCAGAGATGTATTGCCTGCCCTCTCCCCTATACCATTGACCGTACATTCAATTTGTCTTGCCCCACCTTCAAGTGCAGCAAGAGCATTTGCTACCGCCAAACCCAAGTCATTGTGATTATGGCAAGAGAATATTACACCTTCAGGCGGATTAACTTTATCTATGACATAAGCAAACATATCTCTCATTTCTGAAGGAGTAATATATCCTACAGTATCAGGCAAGTTAATCACATCAGCACCAGCCTCTATAGCCACTTTGGCTAACTCTACAAGGAAATCCCATCTTGAGCGAGTAGCGTCCTCGGCAGAAAATTCTACCCTTGGAATTAACTTTTTTGCTAACTTTACAGCCTCTCTTGCCCGCTCCAAAACCTGTTTAGGGGTCATTTTCAGTTTATATTCCATATGAATATCAGAACTAGCAATAAAGGTGTGGAGGGTTGGTTTTTCAGCGGGTGCTAATGCTCGAGCGGCACATTCAATATCACTATCCAAAGCACGGGCAAGTGCTGCGACACGACATTTTTTTATAGTACTCGCGACCTTATTTACTGCCTCAAATTCTTGCTTTGAAGCAATAGGAAAACCTGCCTCTATTGTATCAACACCTAATTTCTCCAATTGTATCGCCATCTGAACCTTTTCATGGGTATTCATACTTGCCCCGGGGGACTGCTCACCATCTCTCAGGGTGGTGTCGAAAAT
>CAZZMK010000185.1:0-9122 GCA_964655185.1 uncultured Nitrospirales bacterium
GCAATAATCGGCTGTCGCAATCGTGGACCACAAGTAGCAGAGGATTTTCACAACTCAGGCTACTTTATTATAAAAACTTTATGCGATTGTGACGAAGAAATGCTTAATAAAGGTGCAAAGTCACTTTCAAAAAAAGGCATAGAACCCCAAAATTTAGAAAAAGACTTTCGTAAGGTACTTGACGACAAGGAAATTGACGCTGTTGTAATTGCTACTCCAGACCACTGGCATTCATTAATGGCAGTTATGGCTCTCGATGCAGGAAAGCATGTATATGTAGAAAAGCCGTTCTCATATAACATATTCGATGGATATGCAGTGATACAAAAGATGAAAAAGCATCCTAATCTTGTGGTTGCAGTAGGTTCTCAGCAAAGAAGTGGAAAACATTTCCAAGAAGCAAAAGCATTTATTCAATCAGGCGGTATAGGTAAAATAGCATTTGCCCGAGCAGGTATAATTCACTGGCGTGAACCATTACCTCGTGTCCCTGATAGTGAGCCTCCAAAAACCCTTGATTATGATATGTGGACCGGACCCGCACCTCTAAAACCATATAATCGATATAAGCACCATTATAACTGGCATTTCATAAGAGACTACGGCACAGGTGATACAGGAAATTGGGGTGCTCACTACCTTGATATTATCTTATGGTTCCTCAACCTCGACTATCCAATTCGTGTTCATGGTACCGGAGGTCAATTTGTCACAAAAGACATAAAAGAATTTCCCGACACCCAAACAAACATAATAGAGTATCCTGAACTAACAGTAGTATGGGAACTCAGGTTATGGTCAGAATATTCGCCAAGTGCCTTTGCAGAATTTCACGGCGACAATGGTTCCTTAATCATTACAAGAAATGGATGGAAGGTATACGAGAAAGATGGTAAGAAACCACCTAAGAACTACCCAGGTAGCGATATAGATGTACCTCACGCAGAAAATTTCGCTAAAGCAATTATGGGTGAAGCAACCCTCAATGCCCCTGCAATAGATGGTCACAAAACTGCGGTATTGTGCCATCTGTGTAACATCAGTACTATACTTCAAAGGACGATTAAATTCAATCCCGATACATTAACCATAGAAAACGACCCTGAGGCAAATTCATGGGTGAAAAGAGCATACAGAGAACCTTGGAATATTGAAAAATACCTGTAACTTCTACAATTACTTAATGTACTAATGTTATACTCCTCAAAATCCAAAACTATTGCTTTAATTAACTCAAATAGAGTCACTCCTCCCATATCACCTGTGGGATTAGAGTACATTGCCGAAGCACTTTCCTATCATGGTTATGTCCCATATTGGCTCGACCTATGCTTCCAAGAAAATTGGCAAGCATATCTAAAAAAATCTATATCTGAAATTCACCCCGATTTTATAGGTATAACATTTAGAAACCTCGATGAAGCGATGACAGGAAGTCAAACTTCCTTCCTCGCAATATTAAAAGAAATTGTAGATATTTGTAAATGTATCTCCTCTGCTCCCATAATTCTCGGTGGAGCAGGGTTTGAAATAGCACCTCTTGAAATCCTCAGATATACGGACGCCGACTATGGCTTGATAGGAAATGGCGTAAATAGAATAGTGCCACTGCTCAAAGCGATTGAGGAAAACCACACAGATAAGTGCCCTGGAGGAGTTTTTAAAAGAGATGATGAAATACACATAAACTATCTATCCAATACTACCGAGACAATGCCTGATGTATACTCAACTTTCAAATTTTCGCGCTCCTTTGCCAATCTCGAGAAATACTTTTCAGAAGGAGGACAGATAGGAATTGAGACGAAAAGAGGCTGTCCTAAACACTGTGCATACTGCGTAGAAAGTTCAAAAAATTCTCATATCTACCTACGTACTCCCGAGTCAATAATTCACGAATTAAAATCCCTGTTAAATAAAGGAATAAATGTTTATCATCTGTGTGATAGCGAATTTAATCTACCTATTCACCATGCTAAAGCAGTTTGCGAGAAAATTATAAACGAAGGTTTAGGAAACAAAATTGGATGGTATACCTATTGCTCCCCAGATAATTTTGACGAGGAACTCGCAGTAAAAATGGAAAAAGCCGGCTGTATAGGAATAAATTTCTGTGTAGATACGATTGATGAAAAAATGGTCAAAGTTCTGAATAAAAACCACAATTATGAATCTCTGAAAATTTTAATGAAATGTATCCGTAAAACTAACATCTCTATAATGTTTGACCTTCTTTTAGGTGCTCCCGGTGAGACAAAAGAATCAGCATGGTATACCGTAGAAAAAGCACTTGAACTCAAACCCGATGTAATTGGAATATCTTTAGGCGTGAGACTTTATCCTAACACTTCTATTACCAAACAAATTTATCCATCTTTACTCGAATATCAATCAGAAGGCAAACTTATTGGAAACACTGTAGAAAATCAAAACTTACTTTTCCCTATATTCTACTTAGAAAATTCTCTGGATAATACTTTCCTATTGCAGTTAACATCTTTAGCAAGAACTTCACCAAATATATTTCTCTCGCTTCCCCCCTCTGAAGAGGTTAGTTACACCTATTGCGGTCACAACGAACTTGCAGAAGCAATTAAAAAAGGCGCCCGAGGAGCCTACTGGCACATATTACACAACCTCAGGAAGAACAAATCCCATCCCCCCTTATCTCAATAAACTATCAAACTATCTTACTTCTTCTTCTTAGCAGAAACCCTCTCCATAAAGGCATCTATTCTATTACCAACCTGCTCATCGCTCCACATCCTTGTATCATTCTGGTCTGCCTCAATTAATAGAACCGGAACCCCGTACTTCTCTTCCATCGTTCTTGCTAACTCATACTGTCCAAACGAGTATGCTCTACAAGACCTATTTGAGTGCATAACTATACCATCTAACGAAAAATCTTGCACCATCTGCCATAACTCCCTTTCCCTGAAATCCAACCCGTGATTTATATAGCCTGCAAGGTAGTCTGCAGACATCGCCCTCAACGGATTAGAAACATCTCTATCCTCAGCCTGATAGCAAAAACTTCGTGTATAGGTTGATACAACCAACGCAGCATTATGTTGTGAAAACCGCTCAGATAGAAACTTTATCTTATACCATATAGCCAGGTTATCCCACCCGAGCCTATATTCCTCCTTCTCAAGAGTCCCTATACCCTTTTCTATTCTGTCTAACATTTCCTGCTTCAAACCTTCATAATATTCTACGCATCCACGAGTTCCACGAAGCGTAACAATTGGCGCGAGATGTATGAATGTATCAAAAGAATTCATAGGAGCAGGTTTATGTCTGAGCAAATCCTGAATTTCACGCCATAACTTAACTGCTCTATCCGAGAGTTCCAAGGTCTCCATAAACTTATCCCAATCAAATGGCTTACCTACGATTTCACTGACTTGCTCTATCATCCTGCGTAGTTGTGCTTCCATATAATCTATCGCCTCTGGTCTGTCCTTCACACCATACTGAAATGGTGCATCTATAAAAATCAAAGGAACATTAAAAATCCTTTGCAATTCCTCATACCATTTAGTCACTGTACTACAAATATTATTACAACACACTAAAAAATCGGGCTTAGGGCTCGGCATACCCATAATGGGTCCCTTGCCTGATAATACTGAGCCTATATCTGTCCTTGCATAAGAACACAAATCCCGCGAAAACCCTTGCTCCTCTGCCACAGCACAAATTTCATCAGCGATTTTAAGGGTACCAGCCATTGCCGCAACATTTTCTGGATATATAGGAATCACTCCTGCAGCATGCAATATCTCAACCGGCCCACCACTTGTAATCCAGGCTATTTTCTGCTCGGGGTCATTCTCTGCCGACTTCGCCATCATATAATAAAAACCCATCAATTCTTTCATCTTTGCTGTACTTTGAATTGGAACTTTCTGTGCCATATCCTTTTTCCTCTCTACTTTGTAATTTCCTTGTTTATAGAAACTTTATAACAATTTTCCACACCTATTAATGCTGCACCATAAGCACCTACTATTTGAGGATTTTCGGGGACTTTCACCTCAGAACCTATTACCTTTGATAGCCAATGAACCACACCCTTATTCTTTGCCACACCACCCGTCAATATCACCGGTGGCACAATTCCCACTCTCGAAGCAAGCCCATAAACCCTTTCCGACACTGCCTTGCACAAACCTGATATTATCCGAGGTATTTCCACCCCCTGAGCCAAAAGAGAAATTACCTCACTTTCAGCAAACACCGTGCAAGTAGAAGAAATCTTAGCATACTCAGTTGAACTCACCGCTATTTCTCCCAACTCTTCCAGCGGCACACCCAACACCCGCGACATCACTTCCAAAAATCTACCAGTCCCCGCAGCACACTTGTCATTCATCTCAAATCTCTCAACTTGTCCGTTAGTACCAAGTAGTATCGCCTTCGAATCCTGCCCGCCTATATCAATAACAAACCTCACATCCTTCATTAACTCATACGCACCTCTGGCGTGACAGGTAATCTCTGTAACACTCTTTGTCTTATCCGCCACCAATTCTCTACCATAACCTGTAGATACTACTGCCCCTAAATGCAATCCTTCTTTACCCACTTGTTCTATCACCATTCTCCGAACCTTCTCACCCGCCTCGACCAACCGTCCACCCGTGGGAATCACTGCCCAAGCACATACATTCTTATCCTCATCGATAAGCACAGATTTCGCTGTGGCAGAACCTATATCTAAACCCAAAAAATAAATCTCACTCATAAATCCAAATCCTACCGTAAAGTCTCTACAAACGCTGATACTCGCGTCTTAAAAGATTCTGAAACCGGCTGATTCTGCTCAACTTCTATTAATAGTGTGCGAATACCTTCTCTCTCGAGTGTCTTTCTCAAATGAGGATAATTAAAAGCGTAAGGGTCGCAGAACTTAGTCTGCAGAAAGACAACACCATCCGCTTTTGATGCCTTCACCTTATCTAATAAATACTCTGCAGGGTCATAATTAGGTTTGTGAAAAGCAGGACAAGGTATTCTCGACAAATACATCTTCGCTAAAATTTCTATTGGCTTACCATCATAAATAGGAGGTAACACGTATGAACGCGAGCCCATACATAAATCATCATCACACACAAAAGCACCCGCAGACTCAATTGCTTGAATAAAACCTTGTGCTTGGCATACACTACCACCTACTACCACTTTAGGCTTATCTACATCCTTTACAGGAAGCATTTTAAGTTCTTGAATCAACTCTTCTAACAAAGCATTATGCTCCTCCTTTTTCATCAAAAAAGAACTCATAACAATCGCAAACATATCTTCTCCACTTAAAGCGGATGGATTTTGTCTTCTGAGACTGTATAAATTCTTCATATTAGCCCTATGTCTCTCATAAATCTCTATACTTCTCAAAAGTTTTTCATCAGTAATGGTAGTCCCGGTTATTTTTTCAAGTTCTTTTCTTACTCGCTCAAGTTCCCTAATTAGATAATTTAGTGCTATATCACCTTCAGTATAATTAGGAGTAGATACAATAATTACTTCACAAAAAGTAACTCTCCTTCGCCATATTTCAGCCAAATTTTGCATCGTATCACAAGTATGAGAAAACATTACGAGGTCAAGAAAAGAAAAATCCCCACTCAAACCCGCTTGCAATGTGCTCTTGGCAAAACTACACGCAAATGGTTGTAGCCACTGGTCTGCAAGAGGAGTTGCTCCCATCCCACCTAATACCCTCACAGGGAAATAACCAGCGGAATGAAGTAGTTCTTGAGGTGAGTATGTACAAAAATAACCCGCTACCTTCTCACCATTACTCTTCGCATCTTTAGCAAACCTGTAAAAATCCTCAAAAACTCTGTAAAATGGCTCCACTCTCAATTCAAATTCACTTGACATACCTTCTTCCTTTTATTTTCTTAAATTCTCTATTTTTGCTTAAGATTTTATAGTAAAACACCTTATCTTACAAAACCAATACAATCCCAATCTCACCTTCAATTTAGGTATAATTATAAAGGAAACAAACTTCCTAAAAATATTAAAGTTAGGAACCTTACTATATGAACTACACAAAAATTAGACTCCAGAGGTCTGTATTAGTTTTTATTTTTCTTATATTAACCCACATTTTCCAAAATGTTTACGCCCAACTATCCCACCAAGAAATAGAGGAACTAAAGCGTCAAGCAGTAGAAAACGGCTGGACTTTTGAAATTGGCGAAACTTCTGCAACTCAAAGACCATTAAACAACCTTCTTGGATACATCCCCCCTGACCCAGAACTTCTCAAGCAAGAATACCCAGAAGAAGAACCATTAAAACCCCTCGAAAAACTACCTTCTCGCTGGGATTGGAGGGAAAAGGTCCCTGGTGGGTTGCCCCCAATAAGAGACCAAGGCGATTGTGGTTCTTGCTGGGCATTTGCTACTGTAGGTGCATTAGAATGTGCAATAAAAATCAAAGATGGAATTGATGTAGACCTCTCAGAACAGTGGTTAGTAGACTGTGCAACAGGTTTATTCTGGTATGGTTGCGAGGGGGGGATTGCTGCCCATGATTGGCACCAGGGTACACAAACTGACTCGTGTAAAGAATTTGGAGCGGTCCTTGAAAGTGACTACCCCTATGTTGCTACTCAAAATAATTGTAGGTGTCCTGTCCCACATTATTACACAATTAAGGCTTGGCACTATGTAGGACCTATGCTGGGGATACCTCCAATAGATTCTATTAAAACAGCCATACTCAGATATGGACCAGTAATATGTGCAATGGAAGCAAAAAAATCATTCCTTGCTTATAAAGGTGGCCTTTACAATGACAAAACTGAATCAAAAGACTTTCCTAACCATATGGTGGTAATTGTCGGGTGGGATGACAATTATGGAAACGGAGCATTTATAATCAGAAACTCCTGGGGAGAGTATTGGGGCGAAAATGGATATGGCTACATTGAATATGGTACCGCCCAGATTGGGTACGCAGCAAATTATATTGAATATGGGGAGCCACTCGACCCACTCTCAATTACACCGCTTTCTGAACTGATATTCTACACAAGTTCGAATAACTACAAAATACCTTCTTCAATACTCATCCGCCTGGAAAACATTGGAGAAACTAACCTCTCCTGGAGCGCATCAGCCGATGTTGGACTTCAAATAAATCCAACTTCTGGTTCACTTTCCCCTGGGCAGTATATAGATATTTCTCTAACTGTCACACAATCGCCCTCAGAGCCTGGAACATATCAAAAATACATCTACATCACAAACAATTCAACTCAAAAAACTACGAACCTTGCTGTAAAAATCAAACGAGCAATACCTGCCCCTGTAAACTTTACACTTGACCAAGACCCCGGTTGGGAAAGAACTGGTAACTGGGAATTTGGAGTACCACAAGGCTTGGGTGGAGACCCTACCTCCGGTTATACGGGGAACAATGTATTTGGCTACAATCTCGCTGGTGCCTACGAGAACAATATGGACGAAGAATACCTTATTACTCATCCAATCGACTGCTCAACTATAGAAAACACAGAACTGATATTCTATAGATGGTTAGGTATTGAAAGTTCTTACTACGACCAAGCAAGAATTGATATTTCAACTGACGGCTCTACTTGGACAACTGTTTGGGAACATTCAAGTGGTAGTTTCCAAGAAAGTAGATGGGTACTTCAAAATCTTGATATCTCTTCCTACGCAGACCAAACTCCCATAGTTTTAATAAGATGGGTTATGGGTCCAACAGACTATAGTGTCACTTACTCCGGCTGGAACATAGATGATATTTCTATAACAGGTGACCCTGTCTATACTACCGTTCCATACTTGATAAACAAGACTATAAATGAAGCCTTATCCCTCTTATCAAGTGCTAATCTTACCCCAGGCCAAATTAATTACAATTGCAGTAATTCATATCCAGAAGGTAATGTTATAGCCCAAAACCCTACCCCTGGAGCATCAGTTCCTGTAGGAACATCGGTTAACTTGACCGTTTCTACAGGTCCTTGCTATATAATCGTTCCAGATGTAACCAATAAATCACTGGAAGAGGCAGAAACAATACTCCAAGGTAGTGGTTTGAGTATAGAAAATATTGAATATTCTTGTGATGACAACATCCCCATCAATACAGTTATTTCACAGAATCCTCAACCCGGCTCTCAAGTTCCACCTCAGAGTAATGTAGACCTTGTTGTATCTACTGGACCATGTCCAACTGAAGGTAGCAACGAGGGTCCCACCGAAGGTGAAGGGGTAACAGAAGGAACTTCTGAAGGAGTAGAAGAGGGTGCCTCAGAAGGAACTCAGGAAGGTTCTGTTGAAGGTGAAGGAATTACAGAAGGAGAAGAGGGTACTACAGAAGGCACTTTAGAGGGTGTCTCAGAAGGAGCAGTAGAGGGTATAGTTGAAGGGGTAGTAGAAGGTACTATAGAGGGTGTAACAGAAGAAGGTGAAGGTGCTTATGAAGGCATCCCCGAGGGAGTACCAGAAGGAGCAATAGAGGGTATACCTGAGGGATTATCGGAAGGCGAAGGGGTTCAGGAAGGTTCAACACAAGAGGGAATAGAGGGAGAGCCACAGGAAGGCTACTACGAAGGAATTGAAGAAGGCACCACCGAAGGAACAATACAAGAAGGCGAAGGCATTAATGAAGGCATATCAGAAGGCTCCGTAGAAGGAACAACTGAAGGCGAAGGTGAAACAATCCTACAACACCATTCCGCTGATACCAACAGAGATAACAAATTATCACTCTCGGAAGTTCTTAGGGGCGTTCAAATATACAACATGTTAGGATACCACTGCGGTCAATATACTGAAGATGGTTATGTTCCAGGTCCAGGAAGTAATCACAACTGCCCACCCCACACTTCTGATTATAACCCCCAAGACTGGATAATAAACCTACAAGAATTATTAAGACTAATCCAGTACTTCAACATTGGCAACTATTATCCTTGCCCAGGAGAGAGCGAAGATAATTTCTGCTTCTAAAATAATAATTAACTTTCCATAACCGAAAATAGTTGCATAAAACTCCAAAAAAATCGAATTGCTTGAGAACAATTCAATTTACACATATAATAGGTCAGAATATATATAAATCAT
>CAZZMK010000186.1:0-2630 GCA_964655185.1 uncultured Nitrospirales bacterium
ACCGCCTTTAATTAATTTTGCGGAGTAGATAGTTCTTATTGTAGTTTCCATTTGTGAACCTGAACTTTGAAAGCCAGCGAAATCGTGGGTACCCTCTATTTTTTTTAGTAGTTCAGGTATAATATCTAAATCTACATCGTAAGGAACTTGCCATGCATAGGGGTGTGTAAAAGGGTCGGGTTCTTTGCATAAATCTATTTGATAACAATACTTTTTCCACTTTACATCTCTACAAACATCGAAATTTATAGGCACTTCTTCGATATTTAGTATTTTTGCATAAGGGGAAAGCATCATGGATACCGCATGCCTTACTCTACAGGGAAGTTCCCCGTTCCAGAAAAAAGTGAATACTTGTCCTAAAGCATGAACACCTGCGTCTGTTCTTGAGGCTCCCTGAACGGAAATCTCTTTCCGTGCTATTAGCGACAGATATTCTTCGAGTTTTCCTTGGACAGTTACAAGATTAGGCTGTTTTTGCCAACCGTGAAAAGCAGAGCCATCGTATCTGATAATACCTTTGTATTGTTTAGTAAGTATTTCTGCAGACATAAGTCAAGTTGTAGGTTTAATACGGTGTCAGTTTTGTATTAGAGTTGGTAACCACTCATTCAATAACTTTTCACAATTTAATACTTTATGGACAAGGTCAAGTGGAACATAGAAGTAATGATTTGAAGCCTCGAACCCTAACCTTGTATCTTGAAGTTGGAGTGTGTATAGTTCCTTAGAAAGTTCTTGTTCGTTTGTAATTATTTCCTTAATCTGGTCTACTAATTGTTTTTTATTTTCGAAGGATGTTCCAGGATTTGCAATAGCATCTCTGAGAATAACAAATCGGACTTGGTTGGCAGTGCTTTGGAAATGAATAGAAGCAGTTTTGATAACATTAATTTCTCTTTGAATTTTTGCCTTGTCTCTTTGAAAATCTTTATAAGAAGCATAGGTGTTCTTAAGGCTCTCAATTTTACTATTTGCTTCGTTAAGAGAATTTCTGAATCCTTTTGCTACCTTCTCCATTTGGTTAGCGAATATGTCTGGGGGGTAAACTCCGCACCAATTCTTAGCATCGTCGTAAGGGAATCCTGTCATCGTTGCAGAGTAGTTAGTTTTGGTAGGGTATAATGGATTTGCAGGACCGATTTGGACAGGGCTTTGATAAACCACAGTAATGTGGAAAGGATATTCCTTAAACCATCTGGTTATATTTTTCCACAGGTCCACAACTATAGGGGCAAATTTTTCTCCATATCTTCGTTTTGCGACTATTAGCAATGCCTCATCTACGGATAGAAGGTTTTTGTCTATTATAAGGTTGAAAATTTCCAAGTTTGGGGATGGATATCCACCTAATGTCCAACCTAACATATACCCGTTTAGATTTAATTTGCTCAGATTTACTGCGTGGCGAGCAACATTTTCGATGACAGGTAAGTAAGGTATAGAGCCTATTTCCCAGGTAGTTCCAAGTTGGAGTTTTGCAAATATCTGATGGTTATATTTTCTTGCGAGTTCCCAAGTTTTTTGGGCTCTGGGACCAGGTCCTGGCTCATTTAGGCTATATTCTCCTAATACTGAAGCGACGCCACCTCGAATAATAGGTATATCCCATTCGCTAACGCTCATAAGTGCTACTTGAGGTGGAAGGTTCGCTATGATGTCTTCTCTCCACTCATCTTTCCATCCCCAGTCCCACGCAATAAGTCTACATTTGGAGTTTGCAAGTTGAATACCTTCTATTATTAAAGTATGTAATTCTGAAATAACCTCTGCAGGTGAGCGATTGGAACAACGAGGACATCCTTCTCCGTGGTGGTGAGACCAGCAATTAGTTAAGTTTTCTGAGGCACTAATGGTAAAGAATCCCCCTAATAAAGGTACATTTTCACATATTGTTTTGATGGAGTTTCTAATGTATTCCTGAACTTCAGGTGTAGAGGTGCAAATTGTGGCAAATTCTCCCTCTGTTACTCCTTTAAGATTAGGATTCTTTTCAAAAAATGAGAGAGGCATTGCTCTTGGTTCATTCAAGTACAGATAGACGCTCACACCTATTTTTTGAAGTTCTTCTGTAAAGGTTTTTAAGTGTTGTAATCTTGTCTGCCAACCTTCGCTTATAGACGGGCCCCAAGGGAATGGAGCAAGTTTGTAAAGTACCGCCTGTAACCATATACCGTTGACACCAATTAGCCTTAATTTCTTAACATATTCTATTGGGTATGATTCGGAAAGATTTAGATAAGGGTCTCCATATTGAAGAAAATACGAAGAACAGAATCTCGGTATAGAATCTGAAGTTGGGGGTATTGGAGAATCTGAGGAATCTGGTGAGGCTAAATGTCTTATAAACTCCAGCGGAGGTTCTTCCCAGCACTTAAGTCCTTCGGGAAAGTGTAATTTTACTATTCTACCAATCTCCTCTTCATATTTGATTGTATTATCATCAGGAGAAGTAAAAATAAGAGGTTCGCATTTGGGTTTGAAATTACCTAATTTAACGAAGAGAAAATCATCTTCTCGTAGGGTATATGTAAGTTGACTTTCATCCCAGTCAAGTAATTTCATAATTTGTTCATATGGGAGCAAGTGCCAATTCCGCCTAATCACAGTACAATGAAGTTTTTTGAAGG
>CAZZMK010000187.1:0-8906 GCA_964655185.1 uncultured Nitrospirales bacterium
CCCCCTTTGCGCTCGTGAAATTGTAAAAATCGGAAGAAAAATTAAGGCTTTAGAAAGAAAAATTATTAGTGCGAGAGACGAAATAGCCCAGATAGAACATGAATATGGAATGTCAGCCGACGAAATTATTAAAAAGGCTCATACCGGAAGGGGTAGAAGAAGCAAGAAATCACCGGAAGTAGTAGCCCTGCAAGAATCTGCTCA
This sequence comes from uncultured Nitrospirales bacterium, assembly GCA_964655185.1. Lineage (GTDB taxonomy): Bacteria > Hydrogenedentota > Hydrogenedentia > Hydrogenedentales > Hydrogenedentaceae > Hydrogenedens. The sequence goes on from CAZZMK010000187.1 coordinate 205, forward strand.
GCGGTTGATTATGGCAAGAGCAAAGATAGAGCAAATTCAGCGCGACGCTCAAATGAATGCTGAGCAAATATCCGCACTAATAAAGACCATCAAGGAGAAAGAGGAAAAGATAGCAGAGACAAAACAAAAACTTGTTGAGGCAAATTTACGTTTAGTAGTAAGCATAGCAAAAAGATTTACCAACAGAGGAATGTCTTTCGAAGATTTAATTCAAGAGGGTAATATTGGATTAATTAAAGCAGTAGACAAATTCGAATATTGGCGAGGCTATAAATTCAGTACTTATGCTACATGGTGGATTAGACAAGCAATCACTCGAGCGATTGCAGACCAGGCAAGGACTGTTCGTATTCCTGTACACATGATAGAGTCCATAAACAGACTTGCCAGAGCAATGAGAGTACTCACCCAAAGGCTTGGTAGAGAGCCAACCAACGAAGAATTGGCGAAGGAAATGGATACTTCTGTAGAAAAAGTCATTTCAATACGCAAAATTTCTCAAGACCCAATGAGCCTCGAGATGCCAATAGGAGATGAAGGTGATACTACTTTTGGTGATTTCATTGAAGATGAAAATGTTTATAAACCTACTGATACTACACAAAATGTTCTATTCATTGATAAGTTGAATGAGGTCTTAAAGACATTAACCGAGAGGGAGGAAAAAGTAATCAGGCTTAGATACGGGTTAGGTGATGGCTACCCGAGAACACTCGAAGAAGTTGGCAGAGTATTTAATGTCACTCGAGAGAGAGTAAGACAAATCGAAGCAAAGGCAATAAGGAAACTACGTCATACTTGGCGTGCAAGAGAATTAGAGCCATTCTTAGACACATTGAGACTTGAATTAAAAAATAGAAAATGATAAAATATAAAGTGCTACTTAAATAGATTATTTAAGGAGTGTGGGCCCTTAGCTCAGTCGGTCAGAGCAGGTGACTCATAATCACTTGGTCGCAGGTTCGAGTCCTGCAGGGCCCACTTTTAATCTTTTCCATTCATCTTATGATACTCAGTTATCTTCCGTGCACTTCCCCGCCAATGAACTTTTTCTATTCCAAGTTTTTTTATGGCTTCACACAGTTCCAAAATTTGTTCAGTAGTAAGGGTTTTCTCTTTTAACTTAAACATTGGCGATGAGAATCTGGAATTTGGGGTATACACTCTCAGGTCCATTTCCAATACTAAAGGTATGTTTTCTTTTACAAAACCCAATAGACTTCGCACCTTCTGGATACTATCTGTGTATCCTGGAATAACTGGCATTCTTATACAGACAGGCTTACTACTAACTTTGAGATGGTATACATTGCGGAGAAACGATTCGTAACTCATTCCACCAAGTTCTCGCCATTCAGATTCATCCACGGTAAGGATATGTAGCAAAACACCATCTACTAAATCTATAGCCCTGGCCCACACATCTCTATCAGTAATCCCCGCACAAGTAGTAAGATATACTTCTATTCCCTCTTCTTTAAATCTGTGAATAAGATTTATAGTGGCTTCTCCCTGTAAAAGGGGTTCTCCGCCTCCAATGGTAACCTTCCTTGGCGGAACCTGGGGAACAGTCTCCTGAATAACAATAGAAACTATTCTGTCGATAGATATATACTCGCCAACAGGCTTCAAGGAATTAGTAGTGCAAGAATTCCAACAAGAACCGCAAAAATTACAGTTATTGTAATCTATTACAATATGTTCATTTTCTCTTTGTAATGCTCCATATTTGCACGAGTCTATACAAAGGTCATCACAAACACAAGTTTCTGATTTCCACCTAATTTCGGGCTCAACTTTTTGTAGATAGGGATTAAGACACCAAGGACAATTAAGACTACACCCTTTAAGGTATAAAGCGAATCTCACTCCTGGCCCATCATTTGTAGAGAGATTGTCCCAACCATAAACCACCAACTCATTACCCATCTCCCTACCGAATGATATTGGCACCATATATTCCTCTCTCGACTTTTAATTTTGCTCCATTAACATTATCCCACAGAATAAATCATTTTTCAATAGTAATTTTTATCAAGAAGGAAATTTTTGATAATTACTCCAATTAAGTCTCAATGTTGAACTTATTTAGTCATAAAATGTAAACTAATATCATCTTCTTGGCAAATATCATATTCAAGGAGGTAAATAGTGACCGCAAAAAAACTCTCAGATTTAGAAGAGTTAAAAAATCATTTAGAAAAAATACATAGATTCGCCACTGCAGGCTTATGTATCAGTAGTGTTACTCACGAAATAAATAATTACCTCGGGGCAATAATGGCTTATGCCGAAATGCTTCAATTAGAGACATCGCCTGGTGAAGAAATTCATAAGATGTTAAAAAAAATTATAGAGAGTGTAAACCACTGCTCCCAACTTATCAATGGCCTTAATACAATATCAAAACAAAATGAAGAACTCGTTACATTAGTCGAAGTCCCTGAAATAATTGATACTGTAATAATGTTAAGAAGATATTATCTAAAATTGAAATCCATAAATATAGAAAAGCACATTTCCGAGAATCTACAGCCTATAGTTGTCAGCCTCCCAAAATTTCAACTTGCTATTATTCATCTATTGAAAAATGCTGAAGAAAATTTAAGTAATGAGGATAATAATGTACATAAAAAACTAATAATAGTATCTGCCAAAAAAGTAAAAGAAGGCGTCACAATAGAGATTCAGGATAATGGACCGACGATAAGCAAAGATATACTAAAAAATATATTTAGCCCATTTATGACAACAAAAAACGGGATATATTTGGGTTTGGGCCTTTATATTACAAAGAAAATAGCGGAAGAACATGGGGGAACTCTCGAGTACGACCTCCAAAAACACAGTTTCATAATGTGGATTCCTTATAGCAATCCTAAAACCACCCCAAAAGTGGATAAATATCTATAAATTTATTCAGATACGAGATAAGTAACGGTTACCTCTGCTTCACATTTAATTCCTGTTAAATTGATAGGTTCATCAGAATTATCCCCTGAGTAGTGCCATTTTATTTTCCTAATTTCAATCTTATCTACCGCATAAATGGCACCACGAAGTGCATTTGCAGACCCTTCTGCGCAGGGGTACGCTTTTTCAATTGCCATCGCCACAACAGAACTTTCTACATTCTCTTTGTTTTGTACCTTTAAGTGAGGTCCTTTTAATACCAGTGAGTGCTCGTTGGCTATTTGTCTCATTTTATCCCACAATTTAGCGAATAATTTTTGAGCATCAGCCATAGGAACAATGCCGGCTAAAGAGAACAAAGCGGAAAATCTAATTTCTACCTCGCACTTATCTTTAACCGATATATAAGGTCCCGAAACATTTATTTCCACAGGGCGTGGACTTTCCTCTGTAAATTTCAACCTTAACTTTGTTTCAAAATCACCTACTCCATTTATAGCCTCTTCAACGGTAGTACCACTACTTATCTTCACAAATACGAATTCAACATGGGAAGGTGTAGCAAAGACTTCAGCAGAGCCGTGAGATACTATACGCGCATATAAAGCAGTATCTTGAGCATAAACGAGAGAGAAAGAGCACAAAACAATAATCAAAAAACAATTCATCTTGCACATAATCTTCTCCTACGGTAACATCTTTATATTAAAGACTCTTGTAATCTCCACAAGTTAAATAGAGTTTCGAGTTCTGACTTTGACGGTTTGCGTCCATACTCACTCAATTCAAAAAACTCTACAAATTCAAATCTGCCTTTATAGTCCGCAAGTTCAGATTGGAAAGAATTGCCAAATACTATAGCAGGAAGTCTGAATAGCCCTTCCCAACGGGATTTCAACCATTCCTTTCGCTTACCTGGCTCAATAGGAACTTCTGTCAACTGATGGTCGAGATAAGGTAGCCACTCATACATCTGAGAGGACATAGCGTCAAGTACATCCCACTTTTTTTCCATAAACTCCGAGACATCTACTGCGAAGTCCGGAGAAAAAGGTTGCGGTTTTTTAAACATATCCATCATATATAGGCATATAGGGCTCTGAGGAAGAGCAGGGAATTCAGGCACAAAATTAGGCACCGTTACTAAAAATACTGCGTCCTGAATCAGAATTCCACACGCTCTATGGTCAGGATGATAATCTACTGGTCTGTGGGTAATTACTACATCAGCATGTAAGTCCCGAATTATCCTTACAACATCCTTTCGAGCCTCTATAGAGGGCTCTAACTCGCCGTCAGGGTAGTCAAGCACAATCGAATTATATCCACCTCTCCTCGCTGATTCTTCCGCTTCTTTTTTTCTTACCTTGGCAAGAGTTTCCTTGTCTAATTTATGGTGACCTATATTCCCGTTTGTAAGTGAGATAGCGTATACTTTGTGTCCGTGGCTCGACCAATAAATCAAACTACCGCCTGCATACCACTCCGCATCATCCGGATGAGCACCAAAACATAATATATTCATAATTAGCACCTTACTTTAATGTAATTCTTAAAGGATTACTCAATAACACTGTTTCATCTTTTACACCAATTGTATTTATATCGCCTATATTAAGCACATCAACTCCAGGCTTTACATCAAGCACTTTTGTATGTACTTCTGCGTGAAGTAAAAATGTAGATGGCTGAAGAGAACTATTATCTTCCCATATCATGAATTTAATTTCCGGTGAGTTTTCCTCCGACAAATTGGTTGTATTTTGCTTGCCAAAAACAATAGGTAGGTATCTTCTAAATGAGGTTAGTGGTTTTCCCTTGTCATTAATAACTTTGCCTTCAACTAACACAGGATACTTTAAATAATCCACCTTCCCCATTGATTTTATCTGTAATAACCCTACCAATTTTTGTGGATAAGGGGGATTAATTTCTATTTCAACTCTCCCAATTTGATTGAATCTACCTTCTTCCCTAATTACTTTAACCTGCTCGGAATTTTTCAGGTCTGGGATATCAAGATAAACAACCAAATCATCTTCTACATCACCTATATCTTTTTCCTTATTAAGGTCTACAACATCAGAGTGAGACAAAATACGTATAGGCAAGCCTTCATCACTCTTTTGGAAATCCCTCTCAGCCTTTTCCTGCTCCTTTTTTTCAAAATATGAATTACAAGCAAGCAATACCTGCGATATAAAAACAACCACTATTATACGAACTATCAATCCAAACCTCATCTTTCTATCCTTAAATTATCATGAGTATTATAATGAGTAATCATTCAGCCCTAAAAGTTTTAGATTATTGGACCGTTAAAAGGACATCCACTACATTACTATCATCCCAGTTGGCGCTACCAACATATTTATAAACTATCTTCCCAGCCGAATCAACTACCATACCTTGAGGCACATTTCCTCCAGTAAAACTCTCAAATTTTTCACTGGAGATAATATAGACAGGGATATCACAGGAAAGATAATGCAAAGTTTGAGATACACTTTCGGGTGATGCACTTGTAAATGAAATTACAGGCATACGGTCACCTAACTTGCTAATTAAACCATTCACAGTCAAAATTGTTGAGAGGCAATGAATACAATCGGGATGCCAAAATACCGCAAAAAAAGGTTCCCCTTTAAGATTTTCGAGATTGTGAGTTTTGTCTTCTTTTAACTCCTTTACTTCTATCTTATAATCAAATTCAAACGAGGCGGACAAATCAGGTGCTTTAAGAGAAGAGACACCTTTTTTAGCGAGGTAATATTTCAGCGGATAGCCTGCTAAAAAGAATACTGCGAGCAAAATTAATATACAAGATAACACCCCTGTAAAGTAACCAAAAATAAAAAGTAATATGCCTTTTTTCGAATAATTTTGTTCACTCATTTTTCTTTTCCTCCTTCACAATCATATTTTGGCTCTTATTATAGGATTGGCTTTCATGTAGACCCGATTTCTTGTCCATTTCTTCCCACTTTTTAAGCCTCTCGAGTATAAGTTTTTCAAACCCTCTCGGAAGAGGTTTATAAAATATCCCTCGTGATAAGCCGTAATCCTGAGGAATATATCCCTCTTCATAGTCGTGTGGATACTCATAACCTTTACCGTGCCCCAAGGCTTCTGCACCACGATAGTGGGTATCCCTCAAATGCTGTGGCACTGGTACCGTTTCATTAGATTTAACCATGTCAAATGCCTTTTCGACCGCAAGATACGAAGCATTGCTTTTTGGAGCAGACGCAAGATAAGTCACAGCCTGAGCAAGTATAATTCTCGCCTCGGGCATACCTATAAACTCAGTCGCTTGCCACGCAGATACCGCTACCAATAGAGCCATTGGGTCCGCATTACCTATATCTTCAGAGGCAGATATACACAACCTCCTGGCAATGAATCTCGGAGATTCGCCCGCCTCAAGCATACGAGCCATCCAATACAGAGCAGAATCAGGATGGCTTCCCCTTATGCTTTTGATAAACGCCGAGGCAATATCGTAATGTTCATCACCACTACCATCGTAGTGAAGCAGTTTTTCAGACACACAATCCTGAAGCAACTTTAAGTCGATTTTAATTTCTTTGCCTTCCCGTGGTCCCGTAAGCAAGGCAAGTTCCAAAGCATTTAGTGCCCGCCGCGCATCACCTTCAGCATACCTTGCTAAAAACTTAAAACACTCCTCATCAATTATTACTTCGTACCCTTCAAAACCTCTATTGGGATGGTTCAAAGCATTTTTAAGTATTTTAATAATATCCTCTTCAGATAGTGGGCGAAATCTAAATATCTGTGAACGGGATAATAGGGGTGAAACAACACTAAAATACGGATTCTCTGTTGTTGCACCTATCAGAATCACATATCCCATTTCGACATCGGGCAGAAGTGCATCCTGTTGTGCACGGTTAAACCTATGAATCTCATCTATAAAAAGGATTGTTCTTTTACCCTCCTTATTAAGTCTAAACTTAGCCTTCTCTAAAATATCTCTGAGTTCCTTAACATTAGACATTACCGCATTCACCTGTTCAAAATGACTTCTTGTGTGTCTGGCTATAATTCGTGCAAGAGCAGTCTTACCCGTACCGGGTGGTCCCCAAAGAATAAGAGAAGTCAAGCAATCATTTTCGATAGCCCTACGCAAGGCTTTCCCAGGACCTAAAATTTCGTCTTGCCCAATCAGTTCATCCAAATTTTTGGGCGAAACCCTTCGTGCAAGGGGCATCCTAACTTTAGGGCTTATTTTTTTGTGCTCTCCGAATAGGTCTTCTTCCATGCTTAATCTCATTACCACATAAAAATTATAAAACATAACGACGAAACTAACAAGATAGAAAACAGGTATTTACAATTCTGGAATTATAATTGGAAAAACTTCAAATAAAAAATATGTGTTACTTTCTCAATTTTTGAATGTGCATTTCATAAAAATCGCGAAGGGATTTACGCTCTCCTTTTGAAGAATCTTTCATAAAGGCAAGAGCACTTCTTGGATGTTGATTTAATACACCAGTAACAAGATAGGGTAGTTCATATCCCCACTTCAATTGCTCTTTTAGGGGGATAAAGTATTTTTCAATTAAGTCCAAAACTGGTCTTAGGTCATACTTCTGATTTTCCATAAAACTAAGCATCAACTCCGTAGTACAATTCCCTGCCGCTCTGCCCATACCATATAAACTGCAGTCTACATACTGAGCCCCTGCAAGAATAGCCTCTATCGAATTAGCGAAAGCCAGTTGGCGGTTATTATGGGTATGTATCCCTATTGCTTTTCCAGGCATTGCGGTAATGTATTTCTCGGTAATATACCTAATATGTTCAGAATAGAAATAGCCAAAACTATCTACTACATACACTATATCTACCTCAGGAGTATTAGCAATCTTAGTTAGGGCTATATCTATTTCTTCTTCCGGCACTGTCGAGACAGCCATTAAATTCAAACTTGTCTCATAACCTAATTCCTTAAAATACCTTACCATCTTTAATCCCTCATCCACTTCATTAACATAACAGGCTACTCGAATCATTGACACAATGCTATCTCTTTTCGGTATAAAATCTTTCAAATCAGTTTTTCCCACATCACACATAATAGATATTTTAGTTTTGTCGGTCTCGAAGGCAACTTCTCTCAGGTCTTCTTCATCACAAAACCGCCAAGGACCAAATTCATCCGGGGAAAAAATCTTTTTATCCGCCCTATAACCCAATTCCACATAATCCACTCCTGCTTCTACCAATCCTTGGAACACTTCCTTTACCATACTCTTCGGGAAGTCCCAATTATTCATCAAGCCCCCATCACGAATTGTTACATCAAGAACTTTAACCTCTGGCCTATACATTTTCTTTACATCTCCATAATAAAAACATTTTTTACAGATTAAATATAAATGTAAGCAAAATTTGTCTTGAAAAATACCAAAACAATTGCTATCATATATTTTTGTAAAGATTGATGAGGAATTAAAATATATCATAATAATTTTAATTTTGTGAAACGGATTAACATATATAAAAGGATAGAGAGATGAAGAAATATATTATTTTGGTCGGTTGCACTTTGGTAGTAACCCTTCTGAATATTACTGCATATTCCATCCCTCCTGCATATAGTGGTCCGCTTGGAAACGCAGAAGAACCTGCACTTCGACCCTACAAATGGTTTCTGAGAGGAATTTTTGCATTCGGACATCAAACAAAAGAGAAATTCATAGAAGGCAATATGAATATGCCCATTCTTGGCACAGTCGAAACAGGTAGAGGTATTAGAAGAG
>CAZZMK010000188.1:0-2683 GCA_964655185.1 uncultured Nitrospirales bacterium
ATATGACTCATTACGAGTATCTTTGTACTGCTACACCATTGGTTGCGATTCAAGGTTATGATGAAAAGGGCCGCATTTTTTTCTGGAACAAGGCAAGTGAAAAACTTTACGGTTATTCTGAGAATGAAGTAATTTCAAAAGACATAAGAGAGATTTTGTTGCCTACTGAAGAAAGGGAAAAATTTGACCTGACCGTGAAGGAAATAATTGAATCGGGAAATCCTACTCCTCCGCAGTATTGGAAGATAAAGACGAAGGAAGGTAAGGAGAGGCATCTACTGTCCACTATGCTTCCTGTAGTATCCAAAAGGAAAAAGTATATATATTGTATGGATGTGGATATTACCGAGCAGGTAGAATTATATGAGAGGTTGAGAGAGCGAGAAACTATCTATAAGACTATTGTAGAGGGTGCTCACGAGGGTATATGGTTAGTGAACGAAGATTTCATAACGGTATTTGTAAATCCACAATTTGCTAAGGTTCTCGGTTATCAACCGTCTTTTATGATAGGGAAAAGTACTTTGGATTTTGTGCCCAAGGAGGAGCATCGGGATGTCCTTTTAAGACGAGAGAACAGAAAGAAGGGTGTTTTTGAACAGTATGAGAGGACACTTATTTGTGCTAATGGTGAGCGAAAGATATTTCTCGTTAATGCTGCTCCACTTATAGATAGTGAAGGTAATTTTAAGGGAGCAATAGGTTTCTTTTCAGATATAACGGAGCGAAAGAAGTTAGAGGAATTAGTTGAGAGGGAAAGAAATTTACTTAAGGAATATTTGAATTTATCTCCGTCAATATTCTTAGTTTTTGATGAGTTTGGAAACATTGTTTTTGCTAATAAGACCGTTCAAAAAATCCTCGGGTATGAGAGCGAAATGGAAGGGAAGAACTGGTGTAGAGATTTTGTTTCTCCAAAAGATAGAGAAAAGGTGGAAAAGTGTTTGCGGGAGATGCTGGAGAATATCAGTGAGGCTGAAAAATCGCATGAAGTAGTTGTTATGACCTCCCGTGGAGATGAAAGGACCTTTTCAGTTAAGTGTAGAGTATTGAAGAATGACTTGGAGGGGACTATTAGGGTAATCTGTGCTGGTCTTGATGTGACGGAGCAGAAAAAAATTGAGGAAGAACGAAAGGCTTTGGAGGAAAAAATAAAACAAACGCAGAGGTTAGAAAGTATAGGTGTTTTAGCAGGTAGTATTGCTCACGATTTTAATAACCTGCTTGTTGGGATAGTTGGAAACACAGACCTTGCCATGATGGAGTTGCCTCAAGAACATCCCGCTCAGAAGTATCTTTCAGAAGTAATAAATATCTCGAAGAGGTTGACACATATTTCAAACCAACTTTTGACCTACGCAGGTAAGGCAAAAACTTATGTAAGAGAGATTTCTCTTACGGAACTGATAAGAAATATAGAAACTTTAATAGAACTTTCTATCCCTAATAAGAAAATTGCTGTTAAATATGAATTAGATGAGAATATTCCTTTAATTAATGCTGACCCGCTTTATGTACACCAGTTGATTATAGACCTTGTCACAAATTCTGCTGAGGCAATAGGTGATAAAGCGGGTTTGATAACCATTGTAACTCGATGTATGTTTTGCGATAAGAAATATTTTGGGAATACATATTTCGGGCATGACAATCCAGAAGGGGATTATGTATATATAGAGGTTATCGATACAGGTCCGGGTATACCTGAGGAAGTAAAACAGAGAATGTTCGAACCGTTCTTTAGCACTAAATTCTTTGGCAGGGGTTTGGGCTTGTCTGCTGTGGCAGGTATAGTAAAGGCTCATAAGGGGGCTATAAAGATATATACTGAGCCTGGAAAGGGAACAAGTATAAAGGTGTTTTTCCCTGCTGTAAAAGAGAGTTCTCCGAATAATAGAAGAAAAGTAATGGAGGAAAGTGAAGGCTATAACACAAAGGGAACAGAGGTAAATAAAAAGGAGTCAAAAGGATTAATTTTGGTAGTTGACGATGAACAAATGGTTAGAGAAACGGTAAAAAATATGATAGAACAAATAGGTTATGAAGTTATTGCGGTAGAGGATGGACAAAAAGCAATAGAAACTTATGAACTTTATAAAGATAAGATTAGCCTCGTTCTATTAGATATGACAATGCCTGTTTACGACGGAGAAGAAACATTTAGAGAACTTAGAAGGATTAATCCTGATGTAAAAGTAATACTTTCGAGTGGTTATAATGAACGCGACCTTATGGATAGATTTATCGGAAAAGGCTTGGCGGGATTTATTCAGAAACCTTTTGTCTTCTCTACATTAGTAGAAACTATTAAATCCGTTCTGGGGAAATGATTAGCAGTGAGAATAGAGAGTCTATGCGATAATTTAGCCTTCTCCAATCTCTCCGAGAAAGGCATTTCGTTTATCATCGATAACAAGCACCACTTGCTGGCCTTCAGTTGTAGTGCGGATATCATTTATGTTAAATGAGTCGGGCAGAATTTGAATAGTTTCAATTGTCTCGCGAGGTATCAGGACTAATCTTATATCGGTGTCAATTTGGACGCCAGTAGAACTTTGCCTTGATAACATTATACCTTTGCCTTCAATGGCAACCCAGTTTTCAGACCAAGCGGTAACTTTCCCAACATAGGAGAAAGGTTTTTGTTCTTTGTAGTATTTTCTTAGTCTGATTCTCACTATTC
>CAZZMK010000189.1:0-3240 GCA_964655185.1 uncultured Nitrospirales bacterium
AAATATTGCGCCTCTATTTTCTTTTATGTACTCCTCAATATTTTCAATCCCTTCATAGTTTGCCACTCCATTATATTTCGTTTTTACGAGATAAGGCATAAAGGGAAATTCTACCGCCACAAGACACATGTTTTTTACTGCTCCCCACAAAATCTTCTTTTTTTGTTTTTCATCAATTGAATCTCCGAATGCTATATCTAAATTTTTCATTCCTATCTTTCGAATGCGAGGCACGAGATAGTATGCCATCAAGGCGAATAAAATTCCTATCTTTCTTGCCACCTTCAGATTAAGCAAACCAATGAAATTTAGTAAAGTGATAGAAAGTAAAGCAAGTACCCTTCTTTCTATTTTTTTCCATATACTTGACTTAGACATATCAAATTTGGAATGAGATTCTTTCACCGTTGGAAGGCATAATGCAGTTATACTTATCCTTTAATTGCTCTCGCATCCATTCGAGGGCAGGTGGGTCACCGTGTATAATTATCACATTTTCTGGATGATAATCATCTACCATTTTTAGAAGAGTACTCCTATATGCATGACCGCTAAAATGAAACCTTCGGATATTTTGGAGTTTAACCTCAACTGGCTCCGCTTCTAATTGAAATACTAATTTGTCTCCTTCTTTTGCATTAAGAAGTTTATAGCCAAGTGTATCCGGATCAACATATCCTACAAAGAAAATTCCGTGGTGCTTTTCCGTTACCATTCTTTCGGCTATTAACGCAGAGGGGGTGCTTTCCACCATCATCCCCGAAGTAGCAATAATTATTGATGGATTTGCTATCAATTGCTTCACTACATTCTTGTCCAATACGTTTCCCAATTTCCTAAAAGTTCTCAAAGGTCTTAAAGTAGATTTCTCATTTAAATACTCTTTGAACTGTTCATAAATCTCATAGATTGCTCTTCCTAAACCAGATATGTAAATCGGAACTTTCACAAGTTCCCCACTTTCTTGAAGTCGTGCCAATATGTTTGCTATCTCTTGAGTCCTGCCAAGTGCAAAGGTGGGTATTAGTACACTACCAGAATTCTCTACCACTCTATTAATAGCCCTGGCAAGGTTTAATGCTTCATCAAAATATGAATTAACTTGCGTTTCATCAACTGCCCCTTGTGTACACTCCATTATAATAGTATTAACATAATCAACCCATTCCATTGGTTCATAAGGACCGAGAAGTTCTTGATATCCACCGGATATATCACCAGTATAAAAAATTCTATATCCATCTATCTCAAGCAATATACTTGCACTACCTAACACATGCCCTGCAGGGTTAAACAGTGCCTTAATAATTCCGTGAGGAGACACCTCAAAATACTCTTTATATAAATGTGCCCGTGTTATCTCCATTAAAGTTTCAACATCTTCGTGAGTATAAAGAGGATACTCAACAATTCCCTTTTCTCTTCTTAATGTGCTCATAACCATTACACTATTATGAAGCATTCTCTCTATTATTCTTATGGTAGGTAGTGTAGCATGAACCCTAAAATGAGAGAATAGCCTTGTTAAGTAAGGCAAACTCCCACAATGGTCAACATGCCCATGAGTCACTAACACCGCATCTGGAAAACCCGACATCATATCAAATTCAGGTAAGGATTCATACCCTTCTTTTTTCGGATGGATACCGCAGTCGAGAAGAACCCGCTCGGAACCGTAGCACACTTCAATAGTATTTGCCCCGATTTCACCACCTCCACCTAACACCGAAATAGTTAATTCTTTATATCTACTCACGAGTTATTACCCTTAAATAAATTTTTCTGAGAGGAAATTTTATAAACACATAAAAAAGTTAATTTAGTATAATAAACTCGATACTTAATAATCATTCTAAAACACAGGAATTTGACATGCCAGGAGAAAATGATAGGCTTATAGAATTGATAAAAGGGTCTGTAGAATGGCAAAAATGGGGGCCTTACCTCCCAGAACGATTATGGGGCACAGTAAGAGAATGTCTCAGCGACCCACAAGAAGCGTGGCACTACACAACATTTGAAACTGCCCACCAACAAAACTATTTAACGGGCGATGATGGAATTTTCGGTTGGTGTGATTCTACAGGTACTCTTTGCTTTTCCTTTGTCTTCTGGAACGGCAAAGACCCCATTTTAAAAGAAAGATTTTTTGGGCTAAGTGGAGTAGAAGGAATTCATGGAGAAGATGTAAAGGAAATATACTATTACTTGGATGCTGTACCTACATACTCTTATGCCAAAGCCATGTACAGATATCCTTGTGAGGAATTCCCTTATGAATTACTTAGAGAAGAAAATAGAAAGCTAATACTTTGTGACCCCGAATTCGAAATTATAAATACTGGCATCTTCGATAGAAAAAACTTTTTTGATATATATGTTGAGATTGCAAAGAATACTCCCTCGGACCTCATCATAAAGATTACCGGGTTCAATAGGAGTAGGGAGTCCCAGTCTCTTCACATAATTCCTCAATTTTGGTTTAGAAATACTTGGCTATGGTCATCATTACTTGGGAAATCTGCAGGTAAGCCGTTAATATCAAAAGCCAGTTCTAACCAAATCGTTTTTGCTCATAAAAATTTAGGTGAATACAGATTGGAAATTGGAAATACTTCCCCTGAAACCAAATATCAGTTGCTTTTCACTGAAAATGATGCATACCCTGATAACTTTCAGGAATTTATAAAGTCGTCAAAAACCAGACGAGATGCTTTTACCCAGGCAATAATACATAACAACAGTGAATATATCTCCGAGCAGAATAAGGGAACTAAAGTTGGAATATGGTTTAGTTTTAATGTGCCTCCCGAATCCTCTGTTACAGTAACTTTGAGACTTTCATCACTACAAGAATTACCTGTCAATCAAAACCTTGATGATTCAGAAAAAATACTATCCCTCAGAAAAGTCGAGGCTGACGAATTTTACAATCAAGTAATCCCTTCAGAATTAGGGACAAAACAAAAGTATTTAATAAGGCAAGCCTACGCCGGATTACTATGGTCTCGAATCTTTTATAACCTTTCTATCGAAGAATGGCTGAAAATACAAAACAAAATAAATCCAAATCACAAAAACGAAAATTTTGAAAAGTGGCAACACTTTAAGGCTAATCATATTATTGCTGTACCAGATAAGTGGGAATACCCGTGGTTTGCATCCTGGGATTTGCCTTTTATTTTAATCGCTACCAGAAAAATAGACCCTCTATTTGAATTAGAGCCAATTAACTTATTC
>CAZZMK010000190.1:0-11609 GCA_964655185.1 uncultured Nitrospirales bacterium
GATGAAGAAGTTCAAATTCCTGAAGGCGTTCAGCCAAATGCTACAGTAGTTTCTCATACGAAGAAGTGGGCATTTGTTTGGATGGATGGTGAAGATACAAAAGAGGAGTTGCTTTGCAAGATTGATGAGAAACTAAAGGAAAAAGAATCTTCCCTGATAGCACCGGGGGACAGAGTATATGTTGAATTCATTAATGAGCAAGAGCCAGTTATTAGATATATATTTCCGAGAAAATCTAAACTTAGTAGGTTAAGTGTAGATAAAGATGGACCCCCTGAACAGGTAATCGCCGCTAACGTAGATATTTTATTTATAGTCGCCTCTGTAAAACAGCCCAATTTCAAGCCCAGATTAATTGACAGATTTTTAATAGTTGCTCAAAATGGGAATGTGGAACCTATAATAATACTAAACAAAATAGACCTTGCTGAGGAGGTACCCAATGAAATAGATATCTATAAAAATTTAGGGATAAAAGTAATCTTCACCAGTTGTGTTACTAAGCAAGGAATCGACGAGGTAATTGAAACACTAAAAGGCAAGACTGGTGTTCTGGCAGGACATAGTGGAGTAGGGAAAACCTCGCTCATAAAGTGTATCTTACCTGATATCGACGCTATAACTAAAGAAGTAAGCAAGAAGACTGAAAAGGGGAGACACGCAACTACTATAGCAAAATTATACTTTCTCCCAAATGGCGGAAGGATTATAGATACCCCTGGAATTAGGGCATTAGGGTTATGGAATATAGATACTGAAAACCTTGACTATTATTTTTCTGAATTCTCAGAATTTGTCCCTATGTGTAAATTTAGCGATTGTTCCCATACGCATGAACCTGAGTGTGCGGTTCGCGATGCAGTAAAGGAAGGAAAGATTCCTCTTGCAAGGTATGAATCCTATCTAAGAATTAGAAAAAGTTTAGAACAAGATGGAATTACTCCGGGAAGACTTCAGGTAGAAGATGTTATTTCGGAAGTCCCATAGAGATGCCAAATAGAAACCTACATTAAAATATTAAAGTCTTAATAACACAAGTTAAACTACAAAAAGCACTTGAAGTTTAAGGAGAGAGTGTTATGAGCAAGTCAATGATTAACTTAAAAAATTTTCGATTATACTATTCGATTTTAGTGCTTAGTTTATTTTGTTATGTAGGACATGGGGACCTTCTTTCTTATGTTCAAAAATTTGATCCATCATACTCATATGAGTTAGTGAAGGAAATCGATATTGAAGGTAGCAAGGCTAAGGTAATCAATATGACATCTCAAACGTGGGAGGGTATTACTTGGAAGCATTGGCTCGTTATGCTATGTCCTGAGGATGCAAAAAATTCAGACATTGCTCTCCTTGTGATAAATGGTGGTTCTAATAAGCAGAGCGAGCCAAATTTAAACTCCGCCGAGGTAAGGGTAGCCTCTATGGTTGGGAAGCGGACTAAATCCGTGATTGCAGTATTATTTCAAGTACCAAATCAGCCTCTATTTGATGGGAGAAATGAAGACCAAATTATAGCCTATACTTACGATAAGTATCTTAATGGTGAAGGAGATGAATGGCCTTTATTGTTGCCAATGGTGAAAAGTGCGGTACGGGCTATGGACACAATTCAAAAAGTGCAAAAAGATACAGAAAATCATGAAATAAAAAGATTTTTGTTAACAGGCGGTTCTAAGAGGGGATGGACAACCTGGCTTACTGCTGCTACAAGAGACCCGAGGGTAGTTGCAATAGCACCTGTAGTTATTGATGTGTTAAATATGAGAGAGCAGATGATACACCAACTTAAATGTTATGGAACTTTCAGTAGTGAGATCGAAGATTATACAAAATTAGGAATACAAAAAAGGATGAACTCCCCTAAAGGTGCTCAACTACTTAGTATTGTAGACCCTTACAGTTACCGAGAGAATATGACTATTCCCAAATTGATAATTTTGGGTACTAACGACCCTTACTGGACAGTGGACTCTGCTAATCTGTATTTCAAAGATTTTCCTTCTCCAAAATACCTTTGCTATCAACCTAACACAGGACACGATATAACACCTACAGGTATAGCCACACTTGCAGAATTCTTCCTCGCGGTTAAGGAGAATAAATCACTTCCGAATATAAAATGGGAGTTTTCGAAAAAAAACACAATTACGGTGGAGTGGGACAATCCTTCAGGTGTAGCATATCTTTGGAAAGCAGATTCAAACAATAGAGACTTCAGAAATTCTAAATGGGAAAGCGTGCAATTAAAGGGTAATAAGAAGGCAAAAGTTAAACTAACAACTCCCAAAAATGGGTGGTCGGCGTATTATGTAGAGGTAAGATTTCCTGGCTCATTTGGAAACCCAATTAGTCTATGCACTGAAATGAAGGTTTTACCATCAGATAAATTCCCATTTGATGTAGATATTGAAAATGTAAAAGCAATTCCCATTGCAAAGGGTAGTACCTCTACCAATTGACATTTTAATTTAGACTTGGTATAATTATTTTCAGGTGGGCGATTAGCTCAGGTGGTTAGAGTACTTGCTTGACATGCAAGGGGTCACAGGTTCGAGTCCTGTATCGCCCACCATTTTTTATTTGTTCTTTGCTCGCAACTCACTATTAATAAGTAACTTACGCATGTTTATTGGAGTCTTTTTGTAGTCCCTTTTTATTGAGGGAGGGAAGGCATATTTGATATAATAATACTTAACAGAAGTCCTTCCAAATAAAACCTTACAAGTATAGAAGGATAAGTAGTTTATGCCAGAAAATGTAAATCAAGAATATACTGCGGATGCAATAGGTGTACTTGAGGGACTTGAGGCAGTCCGAAAACGCCCCGCAATGTACATTGGTGATACAGGAACAAGGGGGTTACATCATCTTGTATATGAAGTAGTAGATAATAGTGTTGACGAAGTAATGGCAGGGTACGGAGACACAATTCAAGTAATTATTCATATAGATAATAGCGTAACCGTAATAGATAACGGTAGAGGAATTCCCGTTGACCCGATGAAATCTGGGCCTTATAAAGGCAAACCTGCACTGGAAGTAGTAATGACAGTGCTCCACGCTGGTGGAAAATTTAATCACAGTGTATATAAAGTGTCTGGGGGCCTACACGGGGTCGGGGTCTCATGTGTAAATGCGCTTTCAAAATGGTTAGAAGTAGAAGTAAAGAGGGATGGTAACATATATTACATGGCTTTTGAAAAGGGAAAAACCGTAGAGCCCTTACAAATCAGAGGTAAAGCAAAAGGAACAGGAACTAAAGTTACATTTCTTCCAGACCCGGATATATTTGACGATACGAATTTTCAGTCAGAAATACTTATAAACAGATTGAGAGAACTCGCTTTTCTAAATGCAGGATTAAAGATTATTTTCAAGGATGAGCGAACTGACGAAGCCCCCGTGGAAATGCAATATAAAGGTGGATTAGAAGAGTTTGTTAAATATCTTAATAAAGGGAAAGAACCTCTTTTTTCAAAACCCATATTAATAACAAAGACGAAAGATGAAATTCAGGTAGAAATAGCTATCCAATATGTAAAAACATATTACGAGCAAGTTTTGTCTTTTGCAAACAACATATTTACACCGGGTGGTGGAACACACCTTGCCGGGTTTAGAAGTGGGCTTACGAGGAGTATCACAGATTGGATAGAAAAGAACAAATTAAATAAGAAAAAAGAGTTTACTGTTACTGGGGATGATACTAGAGAGGGACTTACCGCTGTAGTATCTATTAAACATCCTAACCCTCAATTTGAAGGGCAAACAAAAGACAAATTAGGGAACAGTGAGGTTCAAGGACTTGTAAACTCTATAGTATATAGTGAACTCCAGAGTTACTTTGAGCAAAATCCAAAAGTAGCGAATCAAATAGCAAATAAAGTTCTTGAAGCAGCGGAAGCAAGAGAAGAATCGCGAAAAGCCAAAGAACGAGTACGCAGAAAATCTGCACTTGATACTTTAGGACAGGCATCCAAATTAGCAGACTGTAGCGAGCGAAATCCTGAACTATGTGAATTGTTTATTGTTGAGGGTGATAGTGCGGGTGGCTCTGCTAAACAAGGGCGAGATAGGAGGTATCAGGCAATTCTTCCCCTTAGAGGTAAAGTATTAAACGTAGAAAAAAGCAGGCTTCATAAGGTTCTTGAGAACAAAGAATATGCATCATTGCTTCGCGCTCTGGGCATAGATATTACTAAAGATGACTATTCACTGGATAATCTTAGGTATAATCGTGTCATTATTATGACTGATGCAGATGTAGATGGTGCTCATATAAGAACCCTTCTACTAACATTTTTTTACCGATTTCTTCCCGAACTCGTAAGAAAAGGGCATTTATATATTGCCCTACCACCATTATATAGAATCACAAAAGGGAAAAAGTCTCAATATACCCATTCTGAAAATGAATTTGAGACTTTTATTCTTGAAACTGTGATGGAAAATGTGAAAGTAGTTGCAAGCAATAAAGAAAATGGAAATGAAGAAAAAACTATTCAGGTAAGAACTTTATTAAAGACGGTTGAAGCAATCAGAAATTTGGAAAAGGTCCTTAACAGACTTAACAAAATATACGGAGTTACCTTTGAGGAGTTGAAAAAAATTAAAGAACTTCCAAGAGAAAAGATAATTAATCCGGAAACAATAACTAAACAAGAATGGCAAAAGATATTTGGAAAGGATAAAGAAATTATAAATTCTTTTGAAGAATTTTCGAACGAAAACAGCGAGATATTGACTCCACAAAGGAAAATAACTCGCCTACCTAATCAGGTAGATATTGCCTTTATGAAGAGTCCTGATTTTTCCTCCTTCCTTCACTGGTATGATGCGTCCACCGGCCTTGGAACACCTCCATTCAGGGTAATCAGCAAAGACGGAGAAGAACCCAAGGTATTGTTTGAGACTGATTCGCCATTAGAATTGAGGAACTACTTGATGGAGATTGGTAAAAAAGACCTGGTTATACAGCGATATAAAGGTTTAGGAGAAATGAATCCTGAACAGTTATATGAAACTACAATGGACCCTGAGAAAAGGACTCTACTAAAAGTAGTAGTGGAAGATGAAAGTTCAGCAGAGCAGATTTTTACTATTCTAATGGGAGATGAAGTAGAACCGAGAAGGCAATTTATTGAGAAGCATGCTCTTGAAGTCCAAAACTTAGACATATAGCCAAATAAATCTATCTATAAATCAACAGGAGAAAGTTAATGTCTGTAAATGGAAATCTCAAGCCGGTCCCAATCGAACAAGAAATGCAATCTGCATTTCTTGACTATTCAATGAGTGTAATTGTAAGTCGAGCGTTACCAGACATACGAGATGGACTTAAGCCAGTTCAAAGAAGAATATTATATGTAATGCATCAATTAGGGCTCACTCCTAACAAGCCATACAGAAAATGTGCCACAATCGTTGGAGAATGCTTAGGTAAATACCATCCACACGGAGACCAGGCGGTCTACGATGCTCTTGTTCGACTTGCTCAAGATTGGAACATGCGGTATCCGCTTGTAGATGGGCAAGGTAACTTCGGCTCAATTGACGGCGATAGCCCTGCAGCATACAGATACACTGAAGCGAAATTAACTCCAATAGCAATGGAATTACTTGCAGATATAGAGAAAGAAACGGTCGAAATGCGACCTAACTTTGATGCAAGGCTTAAAGAGCCCGTAGTTTTACCTTCAGGATTTCCAAACCTACTTGTAAACGGCTCTTACGGTATCGCAGTAGGGATGGCAACTGATTGTCCACCTCATAACTTAACAGAAATATGCAATGCAATCATATATTACATAGATAATCCTAATGCCCCAACGGAGGATTACCTCGATATTGTACCAGGGCCCGATTTTCCTACAGGTGCAATTATCTGCGGGAAGGAAGGTATAAGAAATGCTTATCTTACTGGAACAGGTCAGATAAAGTTAAGAGCAAAGATAAAAATTATTTCTCATGAGAGGAGCAAAAAGAAAAGTCTTGTAGTTCAGGAAATTCCTTACCAAATAACCAAACAAAGTGTAATCGAATCTATAGCAAGGGCTGTAGAACATGGGAAGGTTCAGGGAATCACAGATTTAAGAGATGAATCAAATAAAGAAGGGATGAGATTAATTATAGAGTTAAAAAATGAGGCAAATCCACAGATAGTTCTCAATCAGTTATATCAGCATACCCAATTACAAACCACCTCACGAATCCATTTCCTTGCTCTCGTTAATAATATCCCGCGTGTTCTCAATCTGAAAGATATGATTCAACATTATGTTCAGTATCGTGCTGAGGTAGTAGAGAAGAGAACACGCTATGACCTCCACCAAGCAGAACACAGAGCACACATCCTCGAGGGTTTATTAAAGGCAATAGACCAGATAGATGAGGTTATAGAACTGATTCGCAAGTCAAGCAATGCAGAAGAAGCACAGCAAAAATTATGTAAGAAACTGAAGATAACCGATGAACAGGCTAAAGCAATTCTCGCAATGCCGTTAAGAAGGCTTACAGGGCTGGAAAGAAAGGAACTATTGGACGAATATAACAAATTGGTTGAAGAAATAAAAAGGCTAAAGCACATTCTATCAAGCAAAGAGACTATACTTGCAGAGGTAAAGAAGGAAATCATACAAATAAGAGAAAAATATGGGGATGAACGAAGAACCGAGATAATAGAGACTGTTGAGCATTTCGATATCGAAGACCTCATCGCCGACGAAGCAGTAATAATTACCGTAACTAACCAGGGCTATATCAAGAGAATGCCACAATCTACTTCTCGAAAGCAGAGACGAAGGGGACAAGGTGTAATCGGTATGGACACATCAGAAGATGATTTCGTCAAATATGTATTCACTGCTACTGCTCACGAATATCTCCTTTTCTTTACGAATAAGGGAAGAGTTTATTGGCGTAAGGTACATGAGATACCTGAAGCGGGTAGGACAGCAAGAGGAAGAAATATCAAAAATTTACTTGAATTAGAAGATAACGAAAAGGTTACAGCTTTCTTATCTATAAAGAATCTCAATGACCCCAGTAAATATCTATTCATGGTGACTAAGAAAGGGTATGTCAAGAAAACACCATTGACTGCTTTTGGCAGACCAAGGTCAACGGGGATTTTAGCAATTTCTTTGGAGGAGAACGACGAACTTATTGATGTGCTTGTGACATCCGGAAATGACAATGTTTTATTAGCGACACACAAAGGACTTGCAATAAGATTTCCTGAAAAAGATGTAAGACCTATGGGTAGAAATGCTCAAGGCGTGGTAGGTATCAGATTAGAGCCTGATGATTATGTGGTTGGTGTTTCAATTGCCAAGGATAACCTTACGGTGCTTACCGTAACAGAAAATGGCTACGGCAAGAGAACAGAGGTAAAAGAATACAGAATTCAGCATAGAGGTGGGAAAGGGATTATTAATATTCAAACTGCTGAGAGAAATGGTAACGTAGTCGCAATGCTAACTGTTAGTGACGATGAAGATATAGTTCTCGTAGCAACCGATGGGAAAATGTTGAGAGTACCTGTAAAATCAATTAGAACAGTTGGGAGAAATACTAAAGGCGTGCAATTAATGCAGTTAAGAGAAGGGGCAAAAGTAGCATCTGCTGACAAAGCAATTAAAAAAGAAGAGTCTGAACAAGAAGTTGAATTAGAGGTAAAAGATGATAACAAAGACTCTGATTCATACGACCTGTTCGAAAGCATTGATTCAGATAAGGAGTAAGTAAATACATCTTATTGAAAATTCTAATTTTTATTTCTCCGTAAAGATAGGACTTTAGAATTTAAAAAGACAAAAATTGTAATTTACTTATCATCGGATTTTTCATTCGCTTCTTCTAATTCAAAGAATATATCTTCAATTAGTTCGGGAGTTACTATTTCTCTTAACTTTGTTATAATCTTATCTTTCTCGTATATCAAACGATTTAAGGTGGCGTTGTCAGGTACTTTAATATAAAAGATACCCTTTCTATAACCCGAAAATGAGGTCTGTGAGTAAAACTCCTCTCCCATTATATCTTTCCACTTCTCTACTACAGGAAAGAATGCAACTCCCAATTTTAATATATCTGAAGCCTGAGAGGAGGAAATTATATCTGCTATATTCTCAATTCCTCTTTTTCTCTTACCTCGCTTTTTCAATTTTGCCTTTCCTCACATAATATAAACTTGATTCAATACCTAAAACATTGCCGATATTAACATCTGCTGAGGTAATAAAACACTGAACATTTTTAGGAATACATTCAACAAATTTTTTACTCCGAGTTAGGTCGAGTTCGGAAAGAAGTTCATCTGCAAGCACTAATGGTGGTTCACTTTTTTCTTCAAGCATTGCATACACCTGAGAAATTATTAAAGCAAAAGAACAAGTTCTAACCTGCCCCCTAGAAGCATATTGTTTTACTGGATATCCATTTATTTTAACTTCTATATCATCACGATGTGGACCTTTCTGGGTAGAGCCGTATTGAGCATCTAAATTTCTACTTGCCTGCCAAATTTTTAGGTAATTATGGTCATCAATATCAGGAATGTAGTTTATCGACAGATTTTCATCATTGTTTACTCGTTTATGAATCATAATTGCATACGGGGCTATCTTAGAAATAAATTTTTTTCTTGATTCTACTATAATTTTTGCAAACCTCTCCATGGTCAATTCCCAAGAACTGAATTCAGCATCTGTGGCATTGCTTCTTCTTAATAATTCATTCCTTTGACGCAAGGCTATTTGATACTCCTGGATGGCATGAAGATATTCTTTATCCCATTGTGAAATTTGGATATCTAAAAATTTTCGTCTTATGCTTCCTCCGCCAGTTACTAAAGAAAAGTAATCATTCGATAAGAATACGATGCGCATTCTTCCAACTAATTCGCTAACTCTATCTACATCTCCTCCATCTATTATTATCCTCTTTTTACCTTTACCCCACCTTATCTCAATCTCTCTTTCTAACTCACCATTTGAACCGCCATATATAACTTTTCCTCTCAACAAAAAACTATCACAACCATATTGGACTATTTCCTTCTCAACATTTGTCCTGGGGCTTCTTGCAAGTGCAAGAAAATAAATAGACTCCAAAAGAGATGTTTTCCCCTGGGCATTCCCCCCTAAAACAAGGTTTACTCCCGGGGTAAATTCCACATTTACTTCTGAAAAACACCTAAAAAACTTTAAAAATAGTCTCTTTAAGTACATAAGCAAATTGGACTTTTTGAAACTTTTTAACCAGCAATTGGTATAATTTTACAAAATTCCATTCTGAAACTTATATGTCATCCCTCCTTTGAACTTCCGCAATAGAGGAGAATAGTAATATCGATTAACGAGAATTTTTTTGCCTCAAATATCACAATATATGAATATAGATAGTTGTAGTCAAACTAATGAAGATAGTAATAAGTCTGCAATTATCAAAGTTTCTTTGTTGAGAAGTGATAAGATTTTATTCGTGGCAGATGCAGGCTTAGCCCAAAGTATGACTAATTTGTGCACAGGGGCATTCTTGACAGCATATGCACTTTATCTCGGTGGAGACTATTTTTCTATAGGAATACCGAATAGAGCCTCAGTTCTGGGCTATTAATAATAAGTGCAGTTGCAGGTATTATCTCTTACATTTAGTATCTCCTCACTTATCCATCCAAAGTGTTAAAAGATTCATAATTCAAAAAATAGAAATAATCCTCTTCTTATTTTGTAAATATAATTAGTGACACTAAACCTATATACGGGAGTAAAAAAATGAAGAAAAAACACCTCAAACCAATTACATTGCTCCCAAAAGCAGATAATACCGCCGAGAGTCTTTTTTTCTCACTCTATTTTACTGTTATATACATTATGCTAACTGCTGCTATGGCGGAAAAAAGTAGTTAAAAAATCTTAGAGGCTGAAAGAAATTATTCATTCTTTCACCGCTTCAACAATAGTATCCATTTGTTCTCCCTTCAATCTATAACGAGCATTTTTGAACCCCGCCATTTTGAGGTCTTCTTCTATTTCCTCAAAAGTATAGGTACCACCTGATTGAGTGCCAACCAACATATTTATCGCGAAGAGTGCTCCAGCCTTTGGATAAGTTCTATCAGTAGACATCACATAATCCCTAATCCACACGACTCCACCACTTTCAAGTGATTTGTAGCATTTTTTATAAAGTTCGACATTTTGTTCTCTACTGTTCTGGTGAATCACCGCAGAGAGCCATATAAAATCGTATCCCTGTGGCAAGTCATCTTTATAA
Organism: uncultured Nitrospirales bacterium; assembly: GCA_964655185.1. GTDB lineage: Bacteria > Hydrogenedentota > Hydrogenedentia > Hydrogenedentales > Hydrogenedentaceae > Hydrogenedens. The sequence goes on from CAZZMK010000190.1 coordinate 10,282, forward strand.
AAGTCGCCTGAAACAAAATCTATACGAGGCAAATAGGGTGAGTTCTTAAGCCTTTCCTTTGCCAACTCTATTACCGGAGGCAAATCAAATATAGTTCCCCTCATTTCAGGATTAATCCTAAGAAAAGCCTCTGTATAAGTCCCAGTTGCTCCTCCAACATCCAGCATTTTCTTAAAAGAAACAGGTCCCAATTTCTCAAGCAATTTCTTGGATGCTCTCAAAGCAAGAACATGCATGCCAAATATAAAAGCCCTTAACTGTTCTGGGCTCATCTCGTCTACTGGCTTGATTGTAATTTTTTTTCCTTTTACTATATCGGTGAGTTGCCCCCACCTTTGCCATAAGAAAGCAGAGTGTTGAAGAATCGGAAGTATACATTCCTCGCTATCTTTGCTCAGATACCTGGAGATTTCTGGAACAGTTGCATATTTCCCTTCGTTTTTCACAAGGAAATTCATAGCAGTTAGTGCATCTAACAAATACTGAGTAGAACGTCTATCCGAGTCCAAACTATTACAAATTTCCTCAAGGGACATTGCTTTTTTGGAAAGCAAAGTAAAAATATCCAATTCGACACCAGTTAAAAGTACTCGAGATTCTCTAAAGTTAGATGCGATTTCAAGTATTTTCGAGAACTCCATAGATATACTCCTTCGAATTTATTTAGTGAGATAAAGAATGTAATAGCAAATTGTTTACTATATCCGATTTCTGAAAGTTAACTGCGTGTGTTCCCCCTTCGATTGGGAAAAATGATAACCACGGGACTAAATCTAAGAGTTCTTTATGTAAACAAAATGGCACCACATTATCTTCAGAGCCCCAAATAAGTGAGCCTTTCTTACCCTCCACCCTACCCAACATTTTGTACAACTCTTTCAGTTCATATAGTGGACCATATTTGAGTGTTGAAAGAATTGCATATCTATACATAGGGTCCGCCATCTGATTTTCATATTCTTTCAAAATATACGCTTTAGCATCTGGCTCCTCTCCAAGAGTTTCTAATACCCCCTTGACCAACATCTTCTTACCTACCAGCTCGTAAAATAAAGGTCCTACAAAGGGAAGTGTAACTAAGTCAATTGCAAAACTCTTCTGATTTAATCCAGCAGGAGCAATAAGAATTAAATTTCTGACCCTATTTGGGTATTTAATAGAAAAATCCGCACAAATAGGCCCACCCATACTTAATCCCACAAGTGCTAACTGCTGTTCTATTCCGAGACAATCTAAAAGTTCTTCTAATTGCTTCACAAAAAATTCCAAGGTGTATTTGACTTTAGGCTTATCTGACCTACCTCTACCGTAAAGGTCATACCTTAATA
>CAZZMK010000191.1:0-7221 GCA_964655185.1 uncultured Nitrospirales bacterium
AAAACTTTGGGATATCCAAAGGAAAAAAGCCAATTAGCTGTTTATTATCTTCGCTATCTTCCATTTAAAATCCAAAAATGTTGTAAAATTAACTTTACAAAAAGACTTAGGTTTGGTAAAATAATAAAAAACTTGACAATACTATATATTTTTGCTAAAAATATTAATAAGTCAAGAATTTTTACAATGAGGAGTTTCGCATGAAACATACCAGAAAACTAACTCGAAAGCCTACAAAGATGCAGGATATCATCGGAGCAGGAAGTAACTTTGAGGCGTGGAAAAATTTTCTTGTAAAACTCACTGACCAAATTATTGAATTTGCCTTTATTTTGACAAGAAACAAAAAATAAGGATTCACGATATGAACAAGAAGAGACACATTAAAAAACTAACTACTATTCCATCAAAGGCACAAGTTAGTAATTTCCAAATTAAACTTCAAGCCACTTCAGATATCATAGATAGATTATTACTAATTCCCAGGCAAGCCCCTTGGAAAGCCACTGGACCCACTGGTGAAACCACAGAAACAACTGAAACCACAACGCCCGGAACTACTTTGCCCACTATTTAGTTAAATCCTACTTCTCGTTACTGTACTGAGTGCTACTCTTAATTCATCACAGTCTTTAAACCTGTTTTCCGGCTTCTTTGAAAGTAATTTCATTATTACATCACCCAAAGCAAGAGGACATTTTGGGTTGACATTAGTGGGATGTTCAGGCATTACCGTAAGATGACAATGATAAAGTTGCTGGATATTATCTACTGGGAAAGGTAATTTTTCGGTAAACATAATATACATTGTAATACCAAGAGAATATAAATCAGACTTTGGTGTTGCCCGCTCTCCTCTAATAATTTCAGGAGCAACAAACATTGGTGTAATCTGCTGTGTTATATTCCTATCCAACAATTCAAGAATAAAGTTATTCCCAAAAAGAGAGTAGTCTCCAATTTTAACAACACCTCTTCGAGTAAATAATACATTAGCAGGTTTAAAATCGTGATGAACAAACCCATTGTCATGTAAAAACTGTAAACCCAAACATATCTGAATTACTATATTTACTCTTTCCTGCAAATTCCATGGTCTATTTGATAGATACCACCTCAAATTTGGACCATCCACGAACTCCATCACCATACATCTACCTTCATCACCGTCTATAAAATCAAATATCTGAACCAGATGTTGGTATTTCAGTTTCTTAAACTTCTTTACATTTTGTGCCAAATCTATTAAATGCAACCGATTTCTAAAAAAGTTTTCCCTAAACAATTTTATTGCTACCGCTTCACCCTTGGTGACATCAATTGCTTGATAGACAACACCTGTACCTCCCTGCCCAAGAACTTTTACGAGTTTGTAATTATAAAGTTGTGATTTATCTGGCACATAATTCGTATCTGACATACTCTAAACCCTCACCCACTATTCTTCTATCTCCTTATCATGTTCTTCCAATTTCAAATTTATAAGTGGTGCATCGCCCCACATCCCATCTAAATCATAATACTCGCGTGCCTTAGGTTTAAATATATGAAACACAACCGAGCCATAATCCATAACCATCCAGTTATCTTGAAATGTCCCCTCCGTGGATAAAGGTATTATACCTTTTTTCTTCAACTCTTCATAAACTGCATTATACACCGCCTTTTGCTGCGGTTCACTCATTACAGTGCACAAAACAAAACTATCTGCAAGCAATGTTAATCCTTTTAAATTATAAGCCTTTATATCCTTTGCTTTCTTATCAAATGCTACCTTCGCAATAGTCTTTACTATGGTCAAAGATGATGGCCTTCTTTTCGCCTTTCTCGTAGAAGTTACTGTAGATGCTTTCTTCCTCACAATCCTCCTCCTTCTATAACTTTTCCAATTCCTCTTTCAAAATATCATTGACCATTTTAGGATTGGCTTTACCTTGCGTCTTTTGCATAATTTGTCCAACAAAAAATCCGTATACCTTAGTCTTCCCTTTCTTATACTCCTCAACCTGTGCTGAGTTTGTTTGTAACACTTCTTTAACTACATTCCTGATATAAGAATCGTCCGAAATTTGAACCAAGCCTTCTTCCTTTATTATCTCAGAGGCTTTCTTCTTGCTTGCAAACATCTTTCTTAATACTTCCTTCCCTATCTTCCCACTTATTATATTCTCTCTCACAAGATTAATTAACTCTGCAAGGTCACCTGGCTTAACTGGAGATTTTTCTATTGATATATTTTCATAAGCAAGAACTGACTGCAACTCAACTTGCACCCAATTTGAAGCCTGTTTAGGGTCTGCACCACACCTCACCACTTCCTCATAATAATCCGCCATAGCCCGAGTTGATGTTAATACTCTCGAATCATACTCAGATAGACCATACTGAGTCTGAAACCGTTTTCTCCGAGCCTGAGGTAATTCAGGCATTTCCGACAAAATCCTCGCCTTCCAATCCTCCGTTACAACGATAGGTACCAAATCCGGTTCAGGAAAGTATCTATAATCGTGGGCAGATTCCTTATGCCTCTGGGAAAAAGTAATTCCTCTATCAGGGTCCCAACCCCTGGTCTCTTGAACCACCACACCCCCTGACTCAATAACCTCTATCTGTCTTCTTACTTCATAATCTATCGCTTTTACCACCCCACTAAAAGATGCCACGTTCTTTATTTCCGTCTTTACTCCTAATTCACTTGTACCTTTTTTCCTAACACTTACATTTGCCTCAGCCCTTAGAGAACCTTCTTCCATATTGCAGTCACTAACTCCAAGATATTCCAGCAAAAGTTTTAACTCGCTCAAAAAAACAAATACTTCTTCAGAGGAGTGCAAATCAGGATATGTAACTATTTCTAATAATGGGACCCCACTCCTATTGAAATCTATCCCACTATATCCTCCTCCTAATCCATGTGTATTCCTTGCAGTATCTTCCTCAATATGCGCTCTCAAAATTCTAACTCTTTTAGGTTCTCCATTAACTTCTATGTCCAAATACCCATCTCTACATAAAGGTAAATCATACTGACTAATCTGATAATTTTTTGGCAAATCAGGATAAAAATAATTTTTTCTATCCATCTTCGACCACGATGCTATCTCACAATTTAATGCAAGCCCTACCATTATAGCCTTGTCTACAAATTCTTTATTCAGAACCGGTAAAACCCCTGGCATCCCCAAGCATATCGGACAAACCTGTGTATTCGGTTCAGCGTGAAAATTCGTACTACAAGAGCAAAAAGCCTTAGATAGGGTATTTATTTCAACATGTACTTCCATTCCAATAACTGCTTCATATTCCATACATTCTCTTCCTCACCAAATATATTTATAGCGAAGGTATTCCAATATCAAAGCCTCTATTAACCTCGTATGTATGAGCAACCTTCAATAATGTTGCTTCATCAAAATGCTTTCCTATAAACTGCACTCCTACAGGCAAACCATTGTTAGTAAATCCACACGGCACCGATATACCTGGCAAAGCAGATAAATTCACCGAGATGGTATATATGTCACTCAAATACATCTCAAGTGGATTTTTCGTTTTCTCACCGAATTTAAATGCAGGAGTAGGGGATGTCGGTGTGACTATAACATCACAAACTTTAAACGCCTCTTCAAAATCCCTTGTAATCAATCTCCTCACTTTTTGTGCCTTCAAATAGTAAGCATCATAATACCCACTTGAGAGTACATAAGTACCTAATAATATTCTCCGCTGAACTTCTGAACCAAAGCCTTCACTCCTCGATTTCTTGTACATCTCAATAACATCCTCAACTTCAGGATGCCTAAAACCATATCTTACACCATCAAATCTCGCTAAGTTAGCACTCGCCTCCGCAGTGCAAATTATATAGTAAGTAGCCACAGCGTATTCAGTATGTGGTAAAGATACCTCAACTATTTCTACTCCAAGTTTTTTTAACACTTCCATCGCATTAAAAATCAATTCCCTTACTTCCTCACTGAGTCCCTCTGAGAAATATTCTACAGGTAAACCAACTCTAATACCCTTCAAACTATCCGAATTTTCTAACGACTTCAAAAAATCCTCTTTTGGCAAATCAACTGATGTCGAATCTTTCGGGTCTTTCCCGGCAATAACATCAAAAGCCATAGCACAATCATACACACTATTAGCCAATGGACCTATCTGGTCTAAAGAGGACGCAAAAGCAACTAATCCATAGCGCGAAACTCTACCATAGGTAGGTTTCAATCCCACACATCCACAAAAAGAAGCAGGCTGTCTTATCGAACCACCAGTATCACTACCTAATGAAATAGCACACTCTCTACTCGCTACAGCAGATGCAGAACCCCCACTTGACCCACCAGGAACATATTCCAAATTCCACGGATTTCTGGTAAGTTTCAAAGCACTATTCTCTGTAGAAGAACCCATTGCAAATTCATCCATATTAACCTTGCCAATAAAAATTGCATCTTCCTTCCTCATACGTTCTACAACCGTAGCATCGAAAGGACTCCTATAACCTGCTAGTATTTTTGAAGCACAGGTTGTGAATCCTTCCTTTGTGCATATAACTTCTTTTACCGAAACAGGAACCCCAGCCAATCTACCTAAACTTTCACCCCTAACTATTTTTTCTTCCAATTCTCTTGCTTGTTGAACAGCATATTCTTCCCATACCTGAGTATATGCATCTACCTTCTCCTCTACCTCATGAATTCTTTCTATAAAATCAAGCGTTACTTCAACGGGCGATACTTCTTTTTTTTTCACACAATCTACTATCTCTTTCGCTGTTTTTTCCCACCATTTATTACCCATAATCAATCTACCTCCAATATTTTGGGGACAAGGAAATACTCACCATCATGTAACGGGGCACACCTCAAAGCATCTTCACGCGAAATACCTTCTCCGACCTCGTCCTCCCTAAAAACATTCTTAAGAGGAACTGCGTGCATCATAGGCTCAATATTATCCGTATTTAGTTCCCTTAACTTCTCTACATATTCAAGTATTCCCGATAAGTCTCTCGCAAGAGCCTCCGCCTTTTCTTCAGTTAAATACAAATGCGCCAATTCCGCAATGTGATAAATTTCTTCTATTGTTATCTTTTTCACTTCTGACATACAAATTACTCCTCCAAAATTAAAGCCTATATAAATTTAAGAATACCATATATCCCTTCTCATCTTCGAAGTGCGAACTCCCATACTCATCAAATTATACCCTCACCCGAGAAAATCATCTGAAAAACCGACACATTAATTCTGCTTCCCCAAAAATACCTCTCTAAAAACCATTGCTATCCATAGCATAAACGGCATAGTTAAATAGAATTGAATTACCGCAGTAGGTAATTCACTGTATTCCTTCAATACTTCTTGATATTTTAACGCTATAACTATAAACAAAACGTGTCCTAATGCTATTATGCCCGCTCCTAACAAACTCTTCCACAACTTACTTCTCCAACCCATCTTTGTAATTATCATTAGTGAAACGAACGGAGGCAAATTAGTAACCAACAAAGCAATAGGTGATGCCTTTTCAAATTCTTGTCCCTGTATCACAAAGTAAATTGTCGAGGAAGTATTAAGGAACCCAAGGCTATGAATTCCTCCAGCAACTATAGGAACTCCCATAACATATTTCAAGATTACTCCAGAAATCTGAACTAACATCCATCCATAAATCGGTATCAAACTCCACCAAATACAAACTAAAGGAATAACTACTAATAAAAACTTCATACAGAACCACCCAGTGCGAAGAAGAGGCTTAACCGACTTAGACGAAAATATCCTCCTCATTCTAACCCATACAGTTTCTTCCTCCTCTCCACCGAAAACAACAAACTCAACCCAGGCTAACCATACCGCCACTACAAAAACAATATAAACAGCCTGCCATATATAATAATGAAAGAATTCAAACCACAATCCGCCGGAAGTTAAAGCTCCAATAACCCCCAAAAAAGAAAGACGAAATATATTGACTAAATACATCAAGGGAATCCCAATTACCGCTCCTAACAATTTCTTCCAAAACCCAGTCGGAAAAGCAATCACCCCGGCAAGAAAAATAGCCATTATCTCTATGGCACCGCACTCCGAAATTATCACAAAAGGAAATACTTTCCCATTAATTTCCTCTTTCCCAGTTGGGGTACTTAAAACCTGATGATACCTGCTCTGTAATTCGACGAGTTGAATATGATACTTTGCAAGTAAACTTGCCTTCTCCTCTTCTGAGATATTCGAACTCTTTATCCTATCAATCTCTTTCTCAAGGAGATTTATCCTTTGATAAAGCCCATACTTATAAGTGAAGGAAACACGAGGACCCAATTTAGTTTGAATATTATTTTTCCGTGCCCTTTGAGCACGATAACTCCACTGTTCCCACGGAGTAAGAGGCTTGTCACTTACTCTTTTGTAATCTTCATCATCAGGTCTATCTACTCCCCTCGCCCAAGCTGATAACCACGCTCGTACTTCCTTAGGATTTTCTGTTACTACCCCTTCCAACTCCACATTATCACCAACTTTAGACAACACCCAAGCTGTGCTCTTCGCAAGTGAATATAAATACACATCATTCAATGTAGTGTTTACTAAATACCTGTATGTAGTTAAAAGAGAAATTACTACCAAAATAAATATAACTACAAATCTAAACGCCCTATTGCTAAACACATCAAACATAAAAAGATAACTTTTTACCTCAATATTACAAATTTTACATTACTTGATAAACTTAAGGGAGTTAGAGTATAATATCACACTAAAACCCTTCTTTTTCATTTATAGAGGGGGATGTTTTCTCTTTAAAAAGTATAAATTCAATAAATAAACAAAAAATTTCAAGGAGACTATGGTTATGGCTAAAAAATATGTGTATTTCTTTGGTCCAGGTAAGGCTGAAGGCAAAGCAGACATGAAGGACATTCTTGGTGGTAAAGGCGCTAACCTCGCCGAAATGGCAAATTTGGGAATTCCTGTACCTGCCGGCTTCACAATATCTACAGAAATGTGCACTATCTACTATGCCAACAAAGGTAAACTTCCTCAAGCATTGAAAGAAGAAGTAGCAAAGGCTATGCAAAAAGTAGAAAAAGTCATGGGCAAAAAATTTGGAGACCCCAAAAATCCACTATTGGTCTCAGTTCGCTCAGGTGCAAGAGTATCCATGCCAGGTATGATGGAAACTGTTTTGAACGTTGGTCTGTGCACA
>CAZZMK010000192.1:0-8998 GCA_964655185.1 uncultured Nitrospirales bacterium
AAATAGGCCATGTATGTCTCACAAATCCACTTATTTCTGAAATAGTCATCAGAGAATTTGGAAACGACATTTTGACTATCGGCCAAATTGACCGTTCCAAACTTGGAAAGATTGTATTCTCAGACCCCACTAAAAAAGAAAAACTGAATAAAATCATCCACCCAGTTGTGATTGAAGAGATTAAGAAAATTAGTGAAAAAAAATCTCAAGAAGGAGAAAAAGTGATTATTATAGAATCTGCTTTGCTCCTCGAAGGTAGTGAGAAATCCTTGCCTCCATGGTTGGATAGACTAATACTGGTACTCGCTCCACTGGAAATTCGAATCAAACGACTCCAAAAAGACCGTGGATTAACCGAACAAGAGATTTTAGCTAGAATTAACTCACAAAAAAACCCCGAAGAAAAAATTCCTTTTGCTAATTGGATTATCTATAACGACTCTGATTTCGTTAAACTAAATAGAGAAGTTGAAAAAGTCATAAAGGACTTAAAAAGTGAGATTGGATAATTACAACTTAGCAAGATGTACAAAATGTAATAGGCTTATGGAAAAAAAGGAAGGGCAAACTCTTTGCTCTCGATGTTTGACCGAAGCCCAAACTATTTCTACTACTGAAACTACACAAACACAACTTTCTGACACATCAAAACTTAAACTTGCCCCTGCTCAACAAAAGTTAGAGACAAAAAAAACATCCGACAAAACTACCACAAGCGAAATAGAAGCAAACTCCTCTAAATCCAACCTCTGTGCCAGGTGTAAAGAACACCCAAAACTTCCCAACAGAAACCTTTGTCTATCCTGTATAACTGAACTATACAAAAGTCTCCAAAATGCTACCGAGGAACTTTCCGATATAAAACAACATAATCCTTATGAAGACATAGTTGTTCTACAAAAAACCCTCTCCTCGGTTCGTAAATTAGAACCATTTAGAAGAATCAGGGTTGAAGGCCTAACCTGGGTCAAGAGACCTAAATAATCACTTCGATTTTTGCCTGCCTGAAAAAATTATATATACTATCTTCCTCCAGCGGTAACTCATTAAAAGATTTACACAATGAAAAAAACTTTAAGATACATTCTTACTACTCTTATAGGTTTATTTCTTCTCTGGTTAGTCTTTAAAAACACAGACTATAAAGAACTACTAAATGCCATAAAGAAATGCGACCCATTGTGGTTTTTATTATGCCTTCTTACAATAATCGCAAGTTTTTTTACAAGAGTATTTAGATGGCATTTCATCGTAAATACCGAAGAAAATGTTTCCTTTAGACACTTATTCACTTCTACACAAATAGGCTTTCTCGCTAACTTTATACTACCCGGACGATTAGGAGAAGGAATTAGAGCGGGGATGCTCACAAAATTTACAAAAATACCACTATCAAAGTCTCTTACATATGTTGTAATAGACCGAGTATTCGATTTGATAGGTTTATTATTCATCCTAATTTTTGCTTTGATGGGATTTCGTCCTAAAGAAGATATCCCCTTACCACCTGAAATTCTTAGCATTACCATTCCAGCAGATATTATTAGTAAAACCGCTTTTATAACCCTTTTGGCCTTATTTTTCTTTTTATTTTTCGCCATTTCTTTTTACCTATACTCGTCACGACTAACTGAACAAATATCAAAAGGAGAGAGGTTCCTCGGTGAAAAAATCACCTCGTTCATTAAAAAAATTGCAACAAACATAAAAGAGGCTATTAGCATTATAAAAAATGGCAAAGGAATAATTTTCTCCACATTCTTCTCTTGCTTAACTTGGATGTTATTTTGGGCATCATATGTATGCCTTCTTAAAGGCTACAATCTAAATTTTCCTTGGTATACGCCTCCCGTATGTATTACTATGCTTTCAATACTTATTAGCATTCCAGGTGCTCCAGGCTTCATTGGACAATTTCACGCAGGAATCCTAGCTGGATTAATTTTGACTATCCCCGATATTGACCTCAATATAGCAAGAGCAATAGCAATCCTTGCACACGGAGCGAATTTTATAACTGTCACTTTAGTAGGCATTATTTGTCTCTTTATTGAAAGCAACTTATTAAATGAAAAGGGTAGGTAAGTATTCATCTACCTTACCTACCCAAGAACTTATCTAATCAAATGACTTCTTACTATCTGCGGGGTCCTACACCTGCCCTCAACTCATCAGGTGTCAAATATCCATCGCCGTTAACATCTTTCCTTTGAAATGCCTCATCGGTCATTCTCGGAAAGAGTTTCTTCATCTCATCCTTACTCAACTTACCATCCTTGTCAACATCTGCTTCCTTGAATTTTTCCTTTATTTTCTCTCGCCAATTTTCTAAGTCTTCCTTAGTAATTACACCATCCTTATTAGTATCCATAAACTTGAATCTCTCTTCTGTTATATTAGGCCTCACACTTTTCAATTCATCAAAAGTTACCTTACCATCGTTGTCCTTGTCCGCTTCCTTTAACACATCCATTATCCATTTTCCACCGGGACTTGGAACACCCCTTGGTCGCTCCATCGGGGGCCTTCCAGGAGCACCAGCACCGGGACCTACTGGTGGAACAGGAGGCTGTGGACCTTGAGGAGGAGGGGGAGGAACAGGGCTACTCGGGCGAGCAGACCGAGGAGGACGCATAGATTTGAACTCATCTAAACTAATCTTGCCATCGCCATTCTTGTCAACTTTCCGAAATATATCTTCTACATTTTTACCTCTGTTCGGTTGACCAACTTTCTGTCCTTTACCTTGTGGTTCAATAGCACCTTTCTTACCTTTCCCTTGTCCTCTCATATCCGCAGGTCCTCTATCAGGTCTCCAAAACCTCTTCAAAGCGGATTTGAACTCATTCAAATCAAGATATCCATCATTGTTAACATCAGCCTTCTTAAATACTTCTTCTAACCTTACTGGTGGTGGAGGGGGAGGAGGTCCAGGAGGTAAATTTGGTGGATTACCCACATTAGGACATCCAGCCTGTCCCTGTCCCCTTTGACCAATTCCTCCGGGTCCCGGAGGCTGTGCAAATACAAAAGTACACGCAAAGGACAGCAATACACTCAACACTAAAAATTTTGATTTACTGTTCATCATAGTTCTACCTCCTCTACTAAGTTTTAGGTTTAAGATTTAATTTTCTGACTTCACATATATAAACACCTCAACTCTCCCAAAGTTCCAACAACTCCGATTATTTGAATTACTACACCATTTTTTTAGAAAATATTCTAAACTGAATTTACCTGGGTGGGAGAACAAAATTGAAATTCGCTTTGATATCAGATATACACGCGAATTTTGAGGCACTAAAAGCAGTGTTAAATTATATTGATAACGAAGGCGTAGACCGCATAATTTGTTTAGGTGACGTAGTAGGTTACAACGCTTCACCAAACGAATGCATTAACATTCTTATAGAAAGAAAGATACCAACCATATTAGGAAATCATGACGCCGTCGCTTGTGAACTTGAAGAACCCTGGGGTTTTAATGCAGTAGCCTTGCCTGCAATACTATGGACGAGAGAAAAACTCACAGAAGAAAATAGAGAATGGTTACAAAGATTACCGGATACACTCAACTTTGGTTACTTTGCTTGTGTCCACGGTGCACCTAAAAACCATAATGCATACATCTTTGGTTGGGATGATGTAGTCCCTCATCTTTATTTCTTAGAAGAACAAAATGTAAATATATGCTTCTTTGGTCACACACACATACCCATAATTATTAAAAAAGAGGAAGACATCATCCCGGAGGAAAACTTCGAACTTAAAATAGAGGAAGACACCATTTACTTTATAAATCCAGGTTCAGTAGGTCAACCAAGAGATGGAAATTCTAAAGCCTCCTTCGGAATCTACGATTCAGACCAGAACATTTTCAGATTTATCAGAGTAGAATACAATATTGATAACACAGCAAAACAGGTTCTCGAAGCAAAGCTTCATCCATTTTTAGCAGAAAGACTATATGCAGGCAGGTAATATAATCTATTCCAAGCAAAAACTTTCTCTAAAAACATTGATAATAGGTTAAATTCACTATGAACAAGGCTGAATACAACCGAAAAACAAAAGAAACAAACATAAAAATTAAAGTAGCATACCCCACAACCGGGAAAATTGATATTAATACCGGTATAGGTTTTTTCGACCATATGCTAAGTTTACTGGCTAAACACGGTGGATTTGACTTAGAAATAACTGCACAAGGCGACCTAAATATAGATGCCCATCACACAGTAGAAGATGTTGGGATATGTCTCGGAAAAGCCTTTTCTTCTCTTTTCCCTAATTTCGAAACTCTTAATAGATTTGGGCACAGCGTAATTCCTATGGATGAAGCCCTCGCTGAAACTGCGATAGACCTAAGTGGTAGACCGCATTTAGAATTCGAAGCAGACCTACCAAAGGTTAAACTTGGAAATTTCGACATTGAACTAACCGAAGAATTTTTCAAGGCTTTTGTTAACCATTTCAAAATTACACTACATATAATTCTTAGGCGTGGAAGGAATATCCATCATTGTATTGAGGCTCTGTTCAAAAGTTTTGCAAAAGCACTCGCATTAGCCATACAAGAAAACAAACTATATTCGCAATTTGGTTCTTCTTCAAAAGGGACTATAGACAAATGATTGTAATAATAGATTATGGAATGGGAAATTTAAGAAGCGTCCAAAAGGCTCTTCAGAAAATAGGATATAATGCTGTAATCTCCGAGAACCCTTCAGATTTAGAGTCCGCACAAGGTGCTATACTACCAGGCGTAGGTGCTTTTAAAGATTGTTATGAAGGCCTAAAATACAAAGGCTTCGTAGAACCAATTAAACAATATATAACTACAGGTAGACCACTATTAGGTATCTGTGTAGGACTTCAGTTGCTCTTTGAATATGGTGAGGAAGGACCATCAGAAGGATTAGGTATATTTCCTGGAAAAGTAGTCAGATTTCCTTCCACAGATACTACTGGACTAAAAGTCCCGCACATGGGATGGAATTATGTTGAACCAGTTAACGGTAAATATAATCCACTTATACCAGATGAAAAAGGTGGGTATGCCTATTTCGTCCATAGTTATTATGCCCAGACACCTGATGAAAATGTCGTACTCGCAACCACCGAATATGGCGTCAAATTCCCTTGTATCGTTGGGAAAAACAATGTATTTGGACTCCAATTCCACCCCGAAAAAAGTCAATATTTCGGACTTGAAATATTAAGAAACTTCTGCAAACTCATCGGGAATAATTAAAAATGTTCAAAAGGATTTTAGTTCCTACTGATGGTAGTGAACAAGCAATGAAGTCTCTACAATATGGTATTGGATGGGCTAAATTTTTTAACGGAACAATAGTTTGTCTATACGTGATAGATATAAAACTACTCGAAGGTCCACTTTTTCGAGATATTGCTACTTACCTCGGGACCACCCCCTGGACCAATTACCAAAATCAAATTCGTAGTTTTCTTGAGGAAAAAGGTAAACAAGTACTTGACGCCTGCGAAAAACTATGTTCAAAAAATAATGTTTCCTTCGAAAAAATATTGCAAATAGGCTTAGTTTCCCAGACAATTGTAGAACAAAGCGAACTATGTGACTTAGTTATCATTGGAAAGTCAGGCGAACATAGCAAATGGTTAGAAGATTTCATAGGGGGAACCACCTATGCCACAATAAGAAAAATCCGTAGACCCGTTATTGTAACTACTCAACCAGAATTTATGAAAGGCGAAATACTTGTTGCCTACGACAAATCTCCATCCGCGAGAGAAGCATTGAGAATATCCTCAGAATTAGCAAAAGAGTGGAATACTACCTACCATGTGGTTCACATATCTCCTAAAGACGAAACTGATGCTTTAGAAGAAGCATCAAATTACCTCAAATCCAAGAATGTAAACTTTATTGTGCACCTCATAAAAAATACTTCCCCCTCAAAAGGAATACTTGAGGCTTATGAACAGATTAAACCCGCTCTCGTAGCAATGGGCGCTTTTGGAAAAAAGAGAGTGCAAGAATGGATAGTAGGTAGTACAACTATTTCAATTCTCCAATCTATAGATTCGCCAGTTTTGCTCGCGAGGTTAAACTAAAAGTGATATGGTAAAAAATATTGAGACAATATCAAATGCTCTTAAAATAGTAAACAAACTTAAAACATTACCCTCTCCTCCCGCAGTACTTGGAGAGGCTCTCAAATTAACTGCAGACCCATCTGTAAGTTATGAAAAAGTAGCAGAAGTTGTTTCAAAAGACCCTAACTTAACTTCTCGCCTTCTAAGAATTGTGAACTCACCATACTATGGTTTACGCCAAAAAGTAGCAAATTTACAACTCGCACTCGTAATCCTCGGCATCAGAGAATTCCGCCTTATACTCATAAGTTCGGCTATGGTGGAAATAACAAAGTTCAAAAGTTTGAAAAATCCACTCCTGTTCAACAAAATCTGGAAAAATTCCTTTTTAATGGCTTCTATAGCCAAACAACTTAATACCCATCTAAATTTTGGGTACGAAGGAGAGGAATTCGTAGTCGGACTTCTCGGAAATTTTGGTTCACTAATCTTACTAAGTGAATTCCCCGACCAATATTCACAGATATTCCAAAAATCCAAAAATATCCGCGAACTTCTTGAAAACGAATTCAATGAATTCAAATGTAGCAATTCAGACATTGCATACGCTCTTTTTTCTAAATGGGAATTGCCTTCCATACTTCCGGATTCGATTTGGAGACAATATCCTCTCCCCTATACACCAATATCCTCAGCAATCGAGCCAAATCTTGCTATAATTGCCCGATTGTCAAGATTTGCATTTGAATACATTTCCAATCGTTTTTCTGAGCCTGAATTCATTGAGGAAGCGCTTAAAAACCTCAACCTGCAATTTGAAAATTTCATTATAACTTTAGATAAACTTATTACCGAAAAAATACAAAATTTAAACCTCAACGGTATTGAATAACAGAATCCAAAAGGCGCTATGAGAAAGAAAAATTCAATAAAAATAACACGAGAGAAAACTTTAGAAACTATCGAAAAAGAACTCCACGAGGCAATGAATATTCTTGACGATATCAACATGAGAATAAACGAAGCATTGAAAACCGAGCATAGTCCAAAGGAAAATTCCACCGATTCCCAAAATTCTTTCTCTCAACCCGACACTCAGCCCCAAACCGCTACTTAGTAAACAATGAATACTTTACCTAACCCTGCTAAATTGATATACCATTATGGAAAGTTTTGGAGAAAAATTAAAAATATTTATAACCGACCCTCACCTCTCGGGAGGTGGTCAGATTACATACCTATGTCGCCTATCTCAAGGTTTAATAAAGAGGGGACATAAAGTAATCGTAGGGTGCAAAAAGGGTAGCATCTTTGTAGAACTCGCCAAAACTTACAATTATGAAGTAATAGACGGATTCTATTTCAAAGGAGGTTTAAGAATCAGTACTTGGATAAAAGACATAAGTAAGTTTAGAAAAACTTTAATAGAACTAAATCCAGATATTGTTCATGTAAACGGTTCACAGGACCACTGGACAGCAGTCATCGCTAATTATCTACTCAACAACAAACATTGCATTATCCGAACTCGGCACAATACATACAAAGTTTCAAATCATATATTTAACAAATGGCTAAATGTCAAAGCAACAGATTTTCATATAGCAGTATGTGAACTCGTTAAAAACTCCCTTATTGAAAATAACTATTTTCCTGAGGAAATTATAACTGCTATTCACAACGGGGTTGATATTGAAGAATTCAAGCCCGACGAAGAATTACGCAAGAAAGCAAGAGAAGAGTTTGGCTTTAAATCTGACGACATAGTATTTGGAATCTCTGCCCGCTTAAACCCTGCCAAAGGACATAAATTCCTTATCCAAGCAGTCAAAAAGGCTATAAAAAACTGTCCTAACATAAAAGTTTTAATTCTTGGTCAGGGCCACCTTGAAGAAGAATTAAAAAGACTAACTCAAGAACTCGGGCTGGAGGATATAATAAAATTCGGAGGCTACAGAAAAGACATAGCATATTGTACCCAGGCATTTGATGTGGCGGTAATGCCATCTATAGATTGTGATACCTCTTCATTTAGCCTAAAAGAAGCCATGGCAGAGGGAAAACCTGTTATCGCTTCAGACTATGGCGGACTCCCTGAGATAATTACAAACGGCATTGAAGGATTCATAGTCCCAGCAGGTACAATTGACCCGCTTGCAGAAGCAATAGAAAAACTCGCAAATAACCCTGAACTTAGAGAAAGAATGGGCAAGAATGCTCTCAAAAGAGTATATTCACAATTTACCATAGACCAATTCGTAGAGAAAACTATCGAAACCTACTTCAAAGCATTAAAGAAGCATTATGCATATACTACACATTGACGAACAACAAACATGGCGAGGAGGAGAACAACAGGCTTTCTGGCTTATCGAGGGATTACTATCAAGAAAATTTACTGTTTCTGTGGTAGGTAGAAAAAATTCATCTTTTCTTGAAAAAGTTCAAAAGTTGTCGGGTGTCAATATTTTTGCCCTTCCACTTTCGTCCGAAATAGACCTAATATCAGCACGGAAAATTGCCAAAATATGTAAAACACACAAGGTTGACATTATCCATGCACATACAAGCCATGCTCACTCAATCTCGCTTATTACGAAAAAATTTTTTAGGGCTCCTGTAAAGATAGTGGTTTCGAGAAGAGTTAGTTTCCCTCCTGCAAAAAATCTATTTTCCCGATGGAAATACCTAAATGTAGACGCTATTTTGCCAGTTTCATATTATGTCTACAAAATCTTAAAGGAAAATAAAATCCCATTGGAAAAGATTAAAGTAGTACGTAGTTCAATAAATCTACAAAACTTAGAAGTAGAACCTTACTCTAAGGAAGAATTGGGCTTCTCTCAAGATTCTACCATTCTATTTAATGCAGGTGCACTTGTAGACCACAAAGACCACATTACTTTGCTCAGAAGAT